>JBBRUA010000388.1:0-3136 GCA_038248245.1 Pyrinomonadales bacterium
ACTATCGTATCTGTATGAAGGTTGCCGAAGAAGGGAAAACGCAGACCATACAGGCGATCGTGACGCGTGACCAGTATTCGAATCATAAACTCGTTAGCTGGGAACACTCGACGTGCGGCAAGTAACTGACGCCCTGATCTGGATTCCAACTTCCCTTTAATTTACGACGCAGAAGAATTTTACGGGAAAATAGGCGTTGTGGGCGTTGATGTTTGATATAAGCATCGCCCACGACGCCATTTTGTTTTTGAAACAGGCTGGTCGAATCTACTCGCCTCTTCCGACATAGGTGGCTACAGTAATTTACGAGCTTTGAAAACAACATTATCAACCGTAAACCCAAACTCCTTAAACACATCCTCGGCCGGGGCGGATTCGCCGAAGCGGTCGACGGTTAAGGTGTCTCCAGCATCGCCGACGTATTTTGACCAGCCCATGCTGACGCCGGCTTCGACAACGAGACGGGCGGTTATTTTGGGCGGTAGGACCTCGTCGCGGTATTTCTTCGGTTGAGCGTCGAAGAATTCCCAGCACGGCATCGAAACGACGCGGGTCGGAGTTCCGCTCGCGTTTAGCTGTTCGCGGGCCTCCATGGCAAGGCCGACCTCGGACCCGGTGGCGATGATGATGACCTTTGGCGTCGCCGCTTTTCCACCTTTGGTTTCAGCTTCGGCAAGGATATAAGCACCTTTGTGCAGGCCTTTAGCGTCGGCAAATTTCTTGCGGTCGATCAGGGCAACTTTCTGCCGTGACAAGGCGAATGCGGTCGGCCCATCCCGACGCTTGATCGCCGCACGCCACGCCTCGCGGGTCTCGTGAGCGTCGCATGGGCGGATCACGGCAAGGTTCGGAATCGCACGCATCGCGGCGATATGCTCGACCGATTGATGCGTCGGGCCGTCTTCGCCGAGGCCTATCGAGTCGTGCGTGAAGACAAATATTGTCTGGACTTTCGATAGAGCAGCAAGTCTGATCGCCGGCCGCATATAATCGGAAAACGTCTGAAACGTCCCGCCGAACGGTATCAAGCTACCAAACAGAGCCATGCCGTTCATCGCGGCGCCCATCGCGTGTTCTCGGACGCCATAATGGATATTTCGGTTTTGATATGCTCCGAATTGAAAATCGGCCGACGAATTGATGTATGTATTGTTCGAAGGCTTCAGGTCAGCCGAACCTCCGACCAATCCGGGTAGTGAATCAGCGATCGCGTTGATCACCTCACCGCTGTACGCCCGCGTTGCCTTAGCCTCGACACCGTCAAATTTCGGCAAGCTTTTTTCCCAGCCGTCGGGCAGTTCTCCGGTACGTATATCGTGGAAGGCTTCGCCGATCTCCGGATACTCTTTCTCATATTTCTTTACGAGCTCATTCCAATCTTTCTCTTGAGCCGCTCCGTTCTTTACGGCAGATCGGAAATGGGCCAGTGCTTCTTTCGGAATATAGAACTGCTTGTCCTCCGGCCAGCCGAGGTTGCGTTTCGTTTCCTCGACGCCCTCTTCTCCGGGAGCGTCGGAATGTACGTTTCGTGTTCCTGCCTTCGGCATTCCAAATCCGATGATCGTGTGAACACGGATCAGCGAAGGTTTGTTCTTTACTTTTTGCGCGTCTTTGATGGCTTTTTCGATCGCCTTCAAATCGTTCCCGTCCGCGACCTCTAAAACGTGCCAACCGGCGGCCTCAAAACGTTTTGTCCGATCCTCAGTAAACGCCAGGTCCGTCGAACCGTCGATCGTTATCTCGTTGTCATCGTAAAGATAAATGAGATTCCCGAGCTGCAGATGCCCGGCGAGCGAGGCCGCTTCGTAGCTGACGCCTTCCATCAGATCGCCGTCGGAACAGATGCAATAGATGAAATTATCAACGACCGGAAAACCCTTTTTGTTAAACTGAGCCGCGAGATGGGCCTCGGCGATTCCCATGCCGACGCCATTCGCGAAACCCTGTCCCAACGGCCCCGTCGTGATCTCAACACCAGGCGTCAAAGTATTTTCGGGGTGTCCCGGCGTCTTCGAATGCAACTGACGAAAATTCTTGATCTCATCCAAAGAAAGGTCGTAGCCCGTCAGATGGAGCAGCGAATAAATAAGCATCGACCCATGCCCCGCCGACAGCAAAAACCGGTCACGTCCGAACCACTGTGGATTCTTAGGATTGTGCCGCAAAAACTTCGTCCACAAAACATAAGCCGCCGGTGCCATCCCCAGCGGCAGTCCCGGATGCCCGGAATTCGCTTTCTGAATAGCGTCAAGCGAAAGCGTGCGAATAGTGTTGATGCAGAGTTGATCGAGATTGGATTTCATTGGAAAAAATTAATGTGATCTGGTTTTAAAAGGATCTGTATATGAAACGAAAGCCTTAAGGTGCAATATCTATTTAACCAAATGTTTTTTTCATCCACCACCGCATCCCGACGAAAAGGAACCGATAATCTTTCATGAATTCGGGTGGTTTGCCTTCGAAATAGTGGCCGATAAATTGGAGAATCCAGCCAAAAACGAATAGGCCGAGCGAGATCCGCCACATCCCGCCGACGAAAAACGACGGCAGAATAAGCACTAGCGACAGGGCGATCATCGGTATGCCGAACTGATGCGTTAGTTTGTTGATCGGATGCTGGTGGCTCTCCGAGTATTCATCGATCCACTCGTCCCAACTTCTTCCGCCCATCATAATTTTGCTATCTCCGCACAAATAAATAGATCACGACCGCCGCTAGAATAATCCCTAAAAACGGAGCCATTCCCGCAAACAAGTAATCGATGACAAACAGCACAACGCAACCGATCGCAATCGCGATAAGTGCAGTGCGAAGCGGCCGTGGTTTTTCGAGTACAAACTGCTTTTTCGGCATAGGAACTAACGAACTCTTTTCCCCAATAATACACCTATTTTCGTCTATCGGCTAAATTTTCGAATGATGATCTCAGTCCCGATCTCGATGACCTGAGTTTCTTCGTAGCCAGCGAGGAAATCGACCGGCATAAAAGTGTCTGCATCCCCGACCTCGACAGGGATAAAGGTAACGATCCACTGATCGATCACATCCGCAAAATCCAGGTAGGTGCTAGCCCCTCCGATGATATAAACGTCGCGATCGAGATATTTAGCCAGCTCGACAACCTCCGTTTTTGAG
>JBBRUA010000389.1:0-3134 GCA_038248245.1 Pyrinomonadales bacterium
GAGCAGGCCGCGATATTTTTCCGTCACCGGCGCAAACTCAGGAGCGTCGGCGATCTTGTCGGTTACAGGCACGATATCCCAATCTATACTCTCTAAACGCTTCGTCGTAGCGTTAAAGGTAAGATTAAATTTGCCCAATTCGCGAGCGTCGGCCGTCATTTTGAAGATAGGCGTGCCGTTTGACGACGATTGCAGGAGCGAATGCTCGTGGCCTCCTAAGATCAGGTCAAACTGTGCGCATTTCGCCAATTCTTTGTCCTGTGCCATTGACAGATGCGTGATTCCTACGACGGCGTTCACCTTCGCTTTCTTACGCATTTCCTTAACGAGCTTTTTCGCGACCGTGCAGTAATCCGTGACGGTTAGCGTCTCGTCCATCGACGAAGTCTGCTTTGTCTCAGGCAAAACGAGCCCGATAAAGCCGATCTTCACACCGCCAAACTCTTTGACCACGTACGGAGGCGTATCGGCAAAGATCTTTCCGGTTTTCACTTCAACCACGTTTGCTCCTAGCCAAGTAAACTTCGACTCTTTCATTCTCGCCAGCAGTTCGGCCGTCTTGATATCGAATTCGTGATTGCCGAGCACGGCGTAATCCAGACCCACAGCATTCCACGCGTCGATCATCTGGGCGCCTTTGTACGTCCGTGTCTCGACCGAAGGCGAAACAGTGTCACCGCCGAACGTAAAGATCGTATTCGGATTCTCCGCAACCGCGGCCTTCTTAAGCGTCAAAAGCCTCGCCAGACCACCTCTCTTCCCGCCGTCAACCGGTGCGAACTGGTAAACGTCATTGACGTGCAGTATCGTGACGCGAACCGTTTGCCCAAACGTAAGGGACGAGAAGATCAGTACAAGTATTACGATCGCAAATTTCTCAAGCATATATTCCAACCTTACGGAGTCTCTAGTTTCAAATGCGTTCTCGCTTCCCAGATCTCGGGGAAGAAGCGTTTTGTGAGGGTTGTGATGAGGTAGCCGGCGCCTTCTGATCCGCCGGTGCCTCGTTTCATGCCGAGCATTCGCTCGACCATCAGAACGTGGTTATATCGCCATAGCGAGATGTTCTCGTCGTGGTCGATGAGCAGATCCTGCATTATAAAAAGGTCTGCGTTCTCCTCCGGATGGGTGAGTATTTGGACGATCGTTTGGACGCGTTGCTCGTGAGATTCGACTTCAAATCCGCTGCGTCCGAGCAATGCCCAAAATGCATCGCCGAGGCTCGGTTGTTCAAAACGACCTTTCAACCGTTCGTACGCAAAATCGTCAAACTTAAAAAAGTTGAGCATCTTCTCATCTTTTTGACCGGAGACGAACTCGATCTCGCGAAACTGCATTGATTGAAATCCGCTGGCCGGATTCAACTTGTCGCGAAACTCGAGAAACCCGATCTGCGCCATCGATTCGAGAATATGGATCTGCGAGACGAGTATCTTTTCGATCGACGTTACAGCTCGCAAGCTGTGATTGACGCGAAACGGGCGACCCTCGCCGAGCCATTTGATCGTCGCGTCGATCTCGTGGAGGATCTGTGTAAACCACAACTCATAGGTCTGGTGGATGACGATAAACAGGAGTTCATCGTGACTCACCGGTTCCGAGAGCGTTTGCTGGAGTTTTATTAGCTCCGGAACCTTAAGATATTCGTTGTACGTAAGCAGGGCGTCTTTGCCGTATTCGTTTGCCATTTTTGAGGGGTCTGATCGTGGTCAAAACAAGCTTTATCTTCTGTTATCACACAATTTATGTCAATTTTAAGGGAATTTCAACAAAATTCTGAGAAATGTCTTGACACAAACGCTCGTATTGGTTAAATTTCCAAACGTCAATCAAAATACACTCGCGAAAAATTAGCGATAATCTTGCAGTTTAAGATTCATCTTGATTTGTAAGTGTTTTAGCTGCACGGGCTTTCGCGCCCTTCGACGATGTTCATTCATCGACGGCGTGCCCGGATTGATCGGCTGTCTTGAGTTCGCGTCTTTATCAGGCGCCCGAATCAAGATCTTTATTATTTTTCGTAGTTTTTAGGAGGAATCACAACAGATGTCAAAAGCTATCGGCATGGTCAAATGGTTTAACAATGCCAAAGGGTATGGCTTTATCGAGCAGCCAGGGGAACAGGACATATTTGTCCATTACAGCTCAATCACGGGGGACGGCTACAAAACCCTTCTTCAGGGTCAGGAAGTCGAATTTGAGGTGACGAATGGTCCAAAGGGACCTCAGGCTGAAAACGTGGCGCAAGTTGCGGAGTAGCAGAATCTGAAAATCAAATTAAAAAAGGCGAGCCATTTAATCGGCTCGCCTTTTGTTTACGCTTATTCTTCGCCTCTCGCTTTTAACGTTCGACGCCATAATTCGCGATACGACGTAAATCGGGAAACCAGCGTATTAAAGTAGTATCGCTGCGCAAATGTGAGGTTGCGATCGTCGGCGATGCGTTTAATATTCGAATCCATTCGAGCTCGTGCCTCGAGCGGCGGACGTTTTGTCGCTCCGTTAAAGTAAATATCAAAATCGATCTTCAACTTTCGGATGTCGTCCTCTAATCGTTTTAACTGTTGGTCGAGATTTGCGGCGTCCTCCAGTTTGGAGTTTGCACCGCGATAAAGTTTATTGCCGATCATTGCCATGATTTTTGATTGTTAGCGGAATGGGCGAAAGTGCCTAATTAAAGACATAGCTAAAAGGTCAGCAATTCCGATTTCTTGCCGCAAACGGTTTTGGCGAGCGGCTAGCTGTTCTTTTCCGAAAAGTCCTGCATAAAATCGACCAGTGCTGTTACGCCTTCGCGGGGAAATGCGTTGTAGATCGAGGCCCGGACGCCACCGAGCGATCGGTGTCCGCGAAGCCCATCCAAGCCGAGAGCGGAAGCCTCGGAGCAAAACTTCTCGTCGAGGTCGTTCGATGGCAATTTGAAAGTGACGTTCATATCCGAGCGAACTTCGCGCGCCGCGTGTCCGGTAAAATAACCGTCACTCGCATCGATCGCTTTGTACAGAACGGATGCCTTCTCGACATTTCGTGTTTGCATAGCCGAGACGCCGCCTTCGCCCTTTAGCCAGTCGCACACTAGACCGATCATATAGATCGCCCAGGTATTCGGCGTATTCACCATCGAGTCATTCTCC
>JBBRUA010000390.1:0-3119 GCA_038248245.1 Pyrinomonadales bacterium
ACCTCGACCAGCGACATTAACAAAAACGAAAGAAATTGGGCGACGGCGGCGCCGACAGCTCCATATTGCGGTATAAGGATCATACCCGCTGAAAAACACACGATCACTCCGAGTGCATTGGCGATTAGGTCGATGTGTTGAGAGCCGGTCGCTACTAGGCCGCGAGCTGCAACCATCACCATACAAAAGGGCACCGTACTAAGTGCAAGTATTTGGAGCGTCGGAGCGGCGTCGGCATAATTTTCACCAAAGAAAAAGGTCAAAACGAGCTTCGACAAAAATGGAGCGAGTATTGCCGCGACAGTTGCTAAAGCAAGCGGATATCGGGCCATTTTGGACAAATATGGACCGGCTTGATGCATTCCATTCTGAGCAAGCTGAGCTAACCCCGGCTGGATCACGCTGGAATAGCTTGCCATCAGAATTGCAACCGGAATCAAAAACCGCGAGGCAACGCCGTATTTTGCCGATTCGATCTCAGTACTATAATGTCCGAGCAGGACGATGACGACCTGCCAGTTGACCGCTGCAAAAATTACTGTTCCGGCAAATGTCGGTGCTACTTTTACAAGCAAGCGAAATTCGTCTCGACTGAAAGCAAATTGCGACAGTTGATCCCTAGCGGCGATCAAATAAATGGAAAGGGCGACGAACCTTACCGCCACAAACGAAACACAAACTGCAGAAATATCATATCCGAACCAGATCAGGCCGATAGGTATAATCGTTCGCAGGATATTCTCTAATGTAGTAACAAAAGCGATTAGACGCGTCCGGCCAAGTGCGATCGACGTTGCTTCGCCAACTGCTATAAGACCTGTCGGGATCATCGCAATACTGAGGATCAAAGTCGATATTTGTACTATCGGTGAACCGCTTGTCCAAACCCCCGAAATTGTCATCAAAACCGCACACACCAGCCCGGTAATGGTGAGAAGCACCGACGCACTGCTTATAAAGCCCGCAATTGTTTTCGCCTCGTGCTCGCGCCGCCGACTGATCTCACTGACGATGAATGGCATCAACCCAAAGGAGCAGATACTTACGAACATGGCGTAAAGCGCCATCACGATAGTGAATTTACCGACCTCGGCTACATCCCGCGTCTGGGCCAGGAATATCCAGAGCAAGATGCTATTGGCGATGCTGATAATTCCGGACCAAACCAGCCAGAAGAAATTACGACCGACCTTATCCGGCATGGCAGTCGGTGGTACACCCTTATTTATGGTCGTGTCATTCATAGACTGAATAGTTGGAAAATTAAGACAACATCCGTCGCCGCATCCGGCTGACCGCGAGGGCGGCACCGAAAAGAAAAAATAGAGTTCTTATCGGCGGCCTGACCGAGCCGAGAGATCCAGGTTCTTTCATTGCCGAAATTACAAATGCGATAATTCCGACGCCCGCTCCCAATGCAACTGCGCACAGTAATGCATCACCTGCGTTTAGCGATCTAAAACATTCATAAAGGGCGACAAGTATCAAAAGGCAAAATATAATGCCGCCGGGAATGCCGATCTCCGCCGTTATGTGTGCGAAAACGTTATGGACCGGATTGGGAAATACTTGGCTGACAAAGATTCCGGTTTCGTCGTACCTAGTCATATTGTCCCGATAGCCGTTCAAGCCGACGCCGACAAGTGGATTATCTTCAATTATCCGCAGAGCGGTTTCCATAAGAGGAACACGGATCAATGCCGATCCCTGGTCGTCGCTACTGAGCCGGTCGTAGATCCTCAGTGCAAAAGGCGCAAGAAAAAGGCAAGCGAGAATCCCGGCAAAACCGAGATAAATTACGTAGGTTTTTCTTTCGGTTAATCTGAGCCGAAACCAACCAAAGATGACGGGAATTACAATCGACACAATGAGCGATATCCAACTCCCGCGAGCGAGCGATAGTATTATGCCGACGGTCCCAGATAATGCAGCAATCAGGAGAAATATCTTTTGCGACGAGCTAAACCTTTTGACGTGATAGACGATTGGTGCGATTACGATCGGTACAAGTGACGATATTACCCACGCCATTTCGGTCGGGGTGCGCAAAAATGCCGGGACACGCGACAATATCTGGCTTTGTGTGCCCAGCAATTCGTCCTCCGTGCCTGTTCCTAATGCCGCGTATGTTGTCGGAAAATCCAATACGTACTGTGACAAAGCAACAACGCCGGTAAAAAAGATGCCGGCTGCCGTCACGGTGATCAATTGAACAAGGCGTTCTCTCTGGCTGAAGTGCGATGCAATGACAAAGGCTATAAATAAAGACGTCAAAAATGAGAAAAGGGAAAACCAACCGAGCGCCGTCGAGCTGTTATAGATCACTGAGAGCGATGCACAAACAAATAGGGCTCCGGATAAATACAAAAAAGTTGGTGGAAAAACGCGCTCCCGCTTGTTTTCGAAAACAAGGTCGTGGAACAAAAGTATCCCGCCGGTTAGTAATGTGAGAGACAGGTTCAGACCCGAAGGGTCCTCGATCTCATTGATCTTTATTAGGTTGAGATCACCTTTAAAAAAGAATGATGCAATAAATGCAAAGCGAACGGCTACGACAACCGGTAGATCAAGTACGAGGCAGGTCGCCCCGCCGATCACGAAAACGGCGAGCACGCCAGCAATTATGATCTGACTGTTCGTTCCGACCCCTGCAGTTGCAATGACGGCACCGAGAACGCACGCGCCCAATATTAATCCGAAGATCTTTACGATCCCGGTTTTTGTCTCGGTGGCTTGTGGCACTCTCTCCATCGAACTCATCGTTTCTTACATCGCTCCGGTTCCACGTAGAACGGTCGGTATTGTTTTGAAAAGTATCTTTAGATCAAGTGTCAGAGACCATTTGTCGATATACTCGAGGTCTTGAACGATCCAATCGTCAAAGCTCGTTTCGCTGCGGCCGGAGATTTGCCAAATGCAGGTAATTCCGGGCTTAACGCTAAACCTGCGGTTGAACCAAGATTTATTAAATCTTTGAAAATCACGCTCCGGCAAGGGGCGCGGGCCCTGGCGCGCCATGATCCCGGCGAACGTGCGCGTAAGCACATCGACCTTCGGGACCGTCAGGAAGATGCCGCCGTTGCGCCCGGAGCGCACCTCAATGAGCCCGTCGAGCTCCA
>JBBRUA010000391.1:0-3112 GCA_038248245.1 Pyrinomonadales bacterium
CTTAAACCTTTCGGCACCAGCGGAAAACATTTCCGCACATGCCTTAAACCTTTCGGCACCAGCGGAAAACATTTCCGCACATGCCTTAAACCTTTCGGCACCAGCGGAAAACATTTCCGCACATGCCTTAAACCTTTCAGCACCAGCGGAAAACATTTCCGCACATACTTTCAAAGTTTCCGCTAATGCTTTTAAACTTTCGCCTCAGCAATAAAAAGGTCTCGGGGGTTTTAGCCTCCCGAGACACATTGCGGTTTTTGAATTGCTGCATCAGCAGACCACTTTTCAATTGTTCAAAGCTTTAGCCTATCGGCGTTGGCTATTCCTTCCGAGCTGCGTGGGTGCAGGTATGGCTAAATAGGTTAGATCAGCGATCTCGTCAAGCACGGTCAGCGTTTCTGCGTTGAATTGATACTGCTTATGCTGTATCTGCACGATGTACGATTCACCGGCGAGAACTTCGGAAAACTGAAAATAGCCGAACGCATTGGTACGGGCCGTTTGAATATTGCCGTCATTCGCCGTCAGAGAAATGGTCGCTCCGGCTATGCCGCGTTCTGAGCTATCAGCCATCGTCACGATGCGTCCGCTTATCGAAACTTCCGCGGCCGACGGTCCAAGTTCAAATTCATACGCGCCCATGTCAGCACCGTTGCCTGCGTCGTTGGCGATCAGTGGGTCGTCAAACGGACGTGGCCGGCCTCGCTGGTCAAGTAACATGACCGAGCTATTGCCTTTATCGATCGCCGGACTTCCGGCCAAGAGCCGCCTGGTAGGTGTAGGACCTCCGTAATTATTTAACGCATCGATCACCGGGTCGATCGGAGCGAACTGATTACCGAACCGATTGTTGCCGCTGCTGACGCCGTAGCTGCCGTCGATCGTTCCGATCAAGTTAAAGTCGCCGGTGAATTGAGCGGGTAATCCAAAACCGCCGCCGCATAGGTTGACACCATCAGGGCGGCTAATCGACTCGGTCTTGCCTGTAAACGGAATAAATCCCGAGTCTGCGCTGCACAGATCAAATCCATCAGCTGGGTTCAATGACCACGTGGTATTTAGTGCAATGAGGTTGTTAGTAAGATCGGCATTCAGATTGTTGTAAATCCCGCCACCAAAAATGCCCCTGTTGAAGGTGACAGTACTGTTGGTCATCGTGAGCGTGCCGGCATTATAAATGGCTCCGCCATTGATTCCGGCGATGTTCTCGTCAAGCGTAACGTTGATGGCATTTATCGTTCCGGTTAGCGAACCGTTACGGATAGCTCCGCCGTCTCCGGATTGGGCTACATTTTGAAAGAGTGTGCTTGAGTCAAGGTTGAGGGTAGTGCCGAACCCCATGTATATCGCTCCGCCTGCGGAGGCCAGATTGTAGGAGAGAGTGCTCTTGTGGATGCCAAGAATCGCGCCGGCGCTCATGAAGATGGCGCCGCCATTTCCGACCGCGTTATTACTGGCCACGTTCATTCCGTTGAGGGTCAACGAGCTGTCGGCCCCCATAAAAACGGCTCCACCGTCGTTGTTACTATTTCCACGCTTAATAGACAGGTTATTCATCGTTATATCCGATCCGTCGAGGAGATTGAAGATGCGAAATGTATCGTTGCCAGTTACAAGCACGAAATGCGGCATGCTGTTGTCGATGATCAGAGGCAGGAGCGGGAGGTCGGGTAACGAACTCTGCAGGTTAATAGTGAAGGTGTTTTCTCCGGAATGATAGCAAGGATCAATGGTCGATAAGTCGATGCTGATGGTGGTTGGGACCCCGCTCGCGTTCGCATCGACGATCGCCTGACGCAGGCTGCCGAAGCCGCTGTCCTCACAAGTGTTGACGCTCAAGTTTCCGGCCTGAACTGCGATTACGCTCAGCAGCAGACACATTCCGGCGAGCGCCGAGGTTCGAAGCAATATTGATTTTGTTAGTTTCATGATCTGATTCCTTTGTTGTTTGAATTGCTGGCGAGCCGGGACTCGAAATAGATTCCACGAACACCCCGGCCCAGCGTTAGATTTGCTTGTAACAAGAGATGTGCCAGAGAGAGTTGAGGGGTAGATCGCGATTATGCTAGGCAATTCGATTAATTAGAAATAACGTCCGCGATCCGGTAAACACCGCACGGGCAAAATGTCCCACCTATTTTGACGCGATCAAAAAAGGAAGGCTTCGTCGCGAGTGAGACGAAGCCTTTGACTATTGATTCGGTCGCTATCGCACCGGGTTCTGACGAGCGTTCAACTTTCCCGATTTCTATTCAGCAAACACCGACGGTTTTGCGGTGAGTGGGTGGGCGGTTTGGTATTTATGGGTTAGGTTTAGGAGCGTTGGCTCGGACCAGAAGTTGCCGACTAGTTGGACGCCGATCGGGAGGCCGTTTGAGGAGAGGCCGCAGGGAATGCTGATCGCGGGGACGCCGGCGAGGTTGGCGGAGACGGTGTAAATGTCGTTGAGATACATTGCGATCGGATCGTCGCTTTTTTCGCCCAGTTTGAAGGCGACGGACGGCGAGGTCGGCGTCAGGATCGCGTCGCACTTGGTGAAGGCGTTGATGTAATCGTGTTTGACGAGGTTTCGAACCTTTTGCGCCTTCGAGTAATATGCGTCGTAATAGCCGCTCGACAAAACATACGTGCCGAGCATGATCCGGCGTTTGACCTCGGGCCCGAAGCCCTGCTCGCGGGTTTTGAAATACATCTCACGCAGCCCCGGAGCCTCCTCAGCACGGAAACCGTAACGGACACCGTCAAAGCGGGCGAGGTTCGACGACGCTTCGGCGGTCGCGATGATGTAGTAAACGGCGATGCCGTATTTCGCGTAGGGAAGCTCGACATCTACGATGTGAGCCCCGAGATGACGGAAATTTTCGATGGACGCGAGAATGCTTTCGCGAACCTCTTCGTCGAGGCCTTCGCCAAGCAAGGCACGCGGAACGCCGATCGTTTTCCCTGCGATGTCAGCATCGAGAGTCGCCGAATAATCCGGGACCGGAACGTCCGCCGACGTCGAATCGTGAACGTCGCGGCCTGCGATCACGCCTAGAACTCCCGCTATATCCGCCGACGTTTGACCAAAGATCCCGATGTTATCAAGCGAGGACGAAAACGCCACCAAACC
>JBBRUA010000392.1:0-3073 GCA_038248245.1 Pyrinomonadales bacterium
CAGGAGCAATTCGACCAATACGAACGCGACGGGCTAATGATGTACGGACAGATGACGGCGGGTTCGTGGATCTATATTGGTACTCAGGGGATTCTTCAAGGCACGTATGAGACGTTCGGTTCGCTCGCACGGTTGAACGGTTGGGGCGATCTGGCGGGTAAGTTCGTCCTCACCGCCGGACTCGGCGAAATGGGCGGAGCTCAGGCTCAGGCGATCACGTTTAACGGCGGCGTCGGACTGCTCGTTGATGTCGATCCGTGGCGTATCGAGCGGCGTCTGCAGTTGAAGCAGGTCGATGTCGCGGCGCAGGGCCTCGACAACGCGCTTGCCCTCGTTAACGCAGCGGTTGCGGCGAAAGAAGCTAAGTCCATCGCCCTTTGCGGCAACGCGGCAGAGGTTCTCTGGCAATTGCTCGAACGCGGCATCGTTCCTGATGTCGTGACAGATCAAACGAGCGCTCACGATGTGATGATGGGCTACATTCCGGTTGGATACAGCGTCGAAGAAGCCGCTGAGTTCCGCATTCGAGATCAAGGTTCTTACCAACAAGCCGCCATGGACTCAATGGCCAGACACGTCGAAGCAATGCTCGAATTCCAGCGTCGAGGCTCGATCGTTTTCGATTACGGCAATAATCTGCGGCAACGTGCAAAGGACAACGGCGTGGCCAATGCCTTCGACTATCCGGGCTTCGTTCCCGCCTATATTCGCCCGCTATTTTGCGAAGGAAAAGGGCCGTTCCGATGGGTCGCTCTCTCGGGCGACAAAGAGGACATCTACCGCACCGACGAAGCGATAATGAATCTATTTCCTGATGATGACCATCTGACGAAATGGCTGACGATGGCTCAGGAAAAGGTCGAATTCCAAGGCTTGCCCGCTCGCATCTGCTGGCTAGGTTACGGCGAACGTGCGAAAGCTGGCTTGAAACTCAACGAAATGGTCGCTTCAGGTGAATTAAAAGCTCCAATTGTCATCGGCCGCGACCACCTCGACTGCGGTTCGGTCGCCTCGCCCAATCGCGAGACCGAAGCCATGCTCGACGGCAGCGACGCAATTGCCGATTGGGTTTATCTCAACGCCATGATCAACGTCGCCGGCGGTGCCACGTGGGTCTCGCTTCACCACGGCGGCGGCGTCGGCATTGGCTTTAGCCTCCACGCCGGCCAGGTAATAGTCGCGGACGGAACTCCCGAAGCCGCCAAACGCATCGAGCGCGTCCTAACCACCGACCCCGGGATGGGCGTCATCCGCCACGTCGATGCTGGTTATGGCGAAGCGAGAGTGTTCGCCGAGGAGAACGATGTAAAGATTCCGATGGCAAGGTAACTATGGTTTCCGAGTATTTGCCGACAGAAAGGTTAGCATTACTTTCTCTGTAACCTGCGATCCCCAGCCGTTTATGTTGTAGTCGAACCCGTGTTGCGCATACGGAAAAAGAAGGGTTTGGTGCGGCACTTTAAAATCAGTAAGCTTTTGATTCAGGAATTGAAGGTTCTCCGTGCGAACGAGCTGATCTTGCCCGCCGTGGATCATGAGTGTCGGGGGCGTTACAGCGGTTACGTGAGACGTTGGGGACGCGAGGAGGTATCGGTCTCGGGAAGATTCGGCGGTAGGTGCGCCGCCCAGGAAATTCGACAACGTCAGCGGACCGTTGATGACCATTTCATTGGCGGGATTGTCGTATGCCCATAGCAATTCGATCGGCGCATAGAGCGAGACCACGGCTCGGACCTTTGTAGAGGGAGCGTTTGCATTACAACTCGACGGTAACCTTTCATCACCAGCCGAATATGCGGCAAGCAATGCCAGATGTGCTCCCGCCGATCGTCCTAGGATCGCGATCCGGTCTCCATCTATGTTGAACTGACCCGCGTTCTGTTGAACCCAGAAAAGAGCGCATTTCACATCGCCGGTCGCGGTCAGATAGTTTGGTTGCGGCGAAAGACGGTAGTCGATGTCGAAAACTGTGTAGCCATTTGCCGCAAGTAATGCGTTCCACTGTGGAAAATCGCTTCGCTCACCGCCTGCCCACGAACCGCCGTGAACAACGACGACACTTGCCCCATTATTCGAATTCATCTCCGTTGGAAGATACACGTCGAGTTTCAAGTCTGTGCCTTCTACGGTCGTAAAGGAATGTGTGGTGAAATCAGCTTCTTTAGCGGACGCCGTGACCCCAGAGAAATATCTCGAGAAGGATAGTGAAACGCCGTTCGCTTTCGCTATCTGATACATGCTCGCGAACGGATATAATGAGATCCCGACGGCAATTGCCGCAAAAATAACCGACAACAGCGAAGCCCTTCCACCATCTCCTAAAATTAAGTAGAATAGGCCGGAGACGACACAGCATAACGCGATGATGACGATCCAAAGACTCCATTCACTCGCCGCGACGGCAAAGAGCCAGATCGCCGGTGCCGGTGCCGGAACCACGATCCAAATAGCCGACGCGAAAGTGAGTAGACTTAAAATTGTTAAAATGACTTCGAACATCCGTTTCATTCAAGGCAAGAATACTTTACACACGAGGTGAAGTCGAAAATACTCACGCGGTTAGGAGAAAGTTTATGGATCTTAACGAAGACGAAACAACTGTATTCCGAGGCTTTTTAAATCTGCCGAATTTGCAGAAACTGAAGATCGTCGAGGCGGTCAACGAATATTTCGATTCGAACGATCGCGAACCGATCCGAGCTGAAAACGACAGGCGATTCTATCGGATCGTCAGAGACTTTAACAGCGATCCGTGCAAATGTTGCGGACGCTGAGCATCTAGTTAGCGTACTACGCGCCAGACAGCGAACACCTGAAATATGAGAGTTATGCCGCCTCAAACAAACATGTCACAAATATGCCGAGCCTGCAATAAAAAAGCCGTGCGATCTAAAATCGCACGGCTTTCTTTGACGGTGTGGTAAACAATTATCGACGACGAACTTTGTAATATCGTCGTTTTTTAATATTTTACTTTATGGTATAGAATGCTGTGGTAACTGCTCCAAAACCAGCACCCAAAAGTGGACCTATTCCAACCCCGGCAAATGGACCGCTTTAAAGACCCGCACCC
>JBBRUA010000393.1:0-3068 GCA_038248245.1 Pyrinomonadales bacterium
AATTCGAAGATAATTCTTTCGCCGAATTTGGCAGTAAAGAGGTTTATCGCAGTGCCGACGGCGAGGTTGTCGTACAGCGCCCGTCGAACATTCTGATGAAGGTGCAGGTGCCTGTCCTTAAATCTGATGTCGCTCAGATGACATCGGACGGCGAGACCTTTCGCGTAGCAATTCTACAGGATGGCGGCGATGGCAAGTATAAGAAATTCGTAAAAGGTACGAATAGTGCGGACTACTCTAAATTACAGAAAAGCCTCAGTTCCGCCGATCTCCAAAACGGTCAGGTGATCAAAGAGAGCGTCAACGCTTTCGCGAATCTTCGTCCGCAGCATTTTACCGACGCGATGCTTGTGAGACCAACGGTCGATACCGACGTATATACGCAGAGCACGATTTTCCAGGTTGAGGAAGATTCCACGCAAACTAAGAAGTCCCCGCTACGAATAGTCATGCGAGGCTATTACCTATTGGATGAATATGTAAAACAGTCTGACGGAAGTCTTAAGATCGGCCGCCGGTTTTGGTTTGACCGGGTTGGCGGTATCAGGCTCGCCCGACAGCAGATCTTCGACGCAGCGGGTGAAATTGAGTCAGATGTTGTGTACGGGCTCGAGGGCAATCTGACATCGACTGGCGAATACAATAACCTGCCGCTAGAGATACAGGTGACCCGTCCAAAAGAGAAGTATTCGATGAAGTTGAAATATCAGACACCGGATGCAGTAACGATCGGCAAAACTTATCCCGCGACGGCTTTTGTTTTGCAAAATACTTGGGGCCTCGAGGAGGTCGATCTCGATAAAAGGTTGATCGACGCGAAAGCGGCCGCCCTTCCGACGCCCACCGAGGTTCCGAGAGCCGCTACGAAATTTCAATAGACCTCGCCCATGAGCGCAATTTTACGTACAGAAAACTTAACTAAATCCTACAAGGCCGGGCGCGTAGACGTGATGGCACTTCGCGGCGTCGATATAGATATCGAGGAAGGCGAGTTCGTCGCGATAATGGGACCGTCGGGTTGCGGAAAATCGACGCTACTGCACCTTCTAGGCGGACTGCTGAGTCCTACCAGCGGAAGCATCTTGATCGATGGCGAAGATCTTGCTAAGGTTTCGGATGCTCAACGAACGGATATTCGCCGGCGAAAGATCGGTTTTGTTTTTCAACGGTTCAACCTTTTTCCGACGCTGACTGCCGAGGGAAATCTAAAGCTGGCGGAGAAAATCCATACTGGGAACAGCAACGGATCGTCGGACCGCCGCCGGGAGGTGTTGCGGCTCCTAAAACTTGAAGATAAGATGAACTCAAAACCGCTCGAACTGTCGGGCGGCGAGCAGCAGCGTGTCGCACTGGCGAGAGCCGTCGTGAATAATCCGGCGATAATCTTAGCCGATGAGCCGACCGGAAATCTGGACACTGAGAATTCTGAGATCGTTTTGAATATGTTTCGCGATCTCAATAAGGAATTTAAGCAGACGATCATAATGATCACGCACAATCCTGAGGCGGCCGCGGTCTGTTCGCGAACTATCCGGATGCGTGACGGCTTAGTTGCGGACTAGATAATTTTTCGGATGAAAGATATCATTCTCTGGAATCATGAACGGGGCAAGTGGCAGTACGATGTTTTCTGCCTGCTCATCATCGCGTTCATTTTTCTCACGCCGAAGCCGTGGTTCAATAAACCTGACAGGGCAACCCAAACGACTCCAGCCGCCGTCCAAGCAAGGACGACGATCGATAAATAAATTTTATGTTTGGAATAATATCAATTAAAAAATTAGTTCGCGCGACTGTCGCGGTTTCAGCGTTTGCTTTGGTGTTCGGGATCATTTCGGTTTCAACGGTTTCGGCTCAAGGACCGTTAGGGACGATCCTAAATCGAATGGACGCACATTATAAAGGGCTGAGTTCCTTGAAATCTGACGTCACGATGGTCAAAACTGACAGTGTCCTCAACGAATCCGATACTTTTCAGGGAACGACAAGCTTTTTGCCCAAGTCGAACAAGAGAGCGATGTACGCCCGTATTGACTGGAAAAAGCCGGTCGTGGAGCACATTGTCGTGATCGGCGACAAATATCAGCTTTACCGTCCCAGTCTGAAGCAGGTCATTGAAGGACAGACGGGAAAGGCAAAAAATAATGCTGCTGCGGGCGGCGCTTTGGCTTTTGTAAGTATGTCGAAAGATCAACTCAAGGCTAATTATTTTGTTAAGTTTATTGGTGAGGAACAGCTAAGCGGCGGAAAGGGCACAGTACACTTAGAACTGACGCCCAAAGTTAAGACAACGTATAAACTTGCCGATCTTTGGGTGGACGGTGACGGAATGCCGTTACAGGCGAAGATAACGGAGAATAATAACGACACGACAACCGTGCTTTTATCGAACGTCCAAAAGAACGCCGCGATCCAGACAAGTTTATTTACCCTCGATTACGATCGAAAAAAGGTAAAGATCATTAAGGGCTAAGAATACCTGATGATTAGTCGAAAGGCCCCGGTGCTCGATGCGTCCGGGGCTTTGCTATGATTTGAAAAGGTTGTGAGTAGAATCTATAATTAGGGGTCGGTCAAGAAAGCGAACTATTTATGCCAAAGGCAAGCAGTTTTAGTAGATTCACACGTGGGGTTCGGCACACGGTGCGGGCATTTGCATCGACGCGGCATCCGGTGCTTGTGCACATTGTGCCGATGAGACGCTGTAATCTGGCGTGTACCTATTGCAACGAATACGACAAAACGAGCGATCCTGTACCGATCGACGTAATGTTGAAACGCATCGACAAGCTGGCTGAGTTTGGGTCTTCGGTTATTACGATCTCGGGCGGCGAACCGATGATGCACCCGGAGATATTCGAGATAATCGCCAGAATACGTCACCATGGCATGATCGCCGGGCTCATCTCGAACGGATATTACTTCCAGCCCGAGAAGGTCAAGAAGTTAAACGAAGCCGGTCTCGATTATCTTCAGATATCGATCGATAACGTGACTCCGGACGACGTTTCGAAAAAGAGCCTCAAGGTTCTCGATTCGAAACTGGTCAATTTGCGGGACCACGCGAA
>JBBRUA010000394.1:0-3062 GCA_038248245.1 Pyrinomonadales bacterium
CGGGATGATGCCGAACGCTCCCTCGGCGGCGTTTATCGCGCCCTTGCGGGTAACGAAAACCTTGTCGCCGAAATGCACCTCGACCGCCACGTAGTTGTGATGACAGTTGACCGTGATCTCAGGACAAAATGCCGTCTGATTGTTGAACATTCGGTTGAATGATTTCAGCAGGCGATTCATCATAATCTCGCGGTTTTTCATTGCGTACTTCTGAGCCCAGTCGAGATCGTGCCAATAGGCTTTGAACTCGTCCGTTCCCTGGACAAAATACGCCAGATCGGGCGAAGGTAGTTCGTTCAGCCTATGCAGCGTTTTGGCGGTCGCGATGTGACGCTCGGCAAGTTCCTTACCGATGTTTCGCGATCCCGAATGCAGCATCAGCCAAACGTTGTCCTCAGTATCGAGGCAAACCTCGATAAAGTGGTTCCCTCCGCCGAGCGTTCCGAGTTGGATCATTGCCTTACGCTTGCGATCCTGAATCCCGGAATGAAGATCTCCGAATGTATCCCAGCCTTTCCAGTACGAAGACTCGTCGACCGATTCCTTATACGAATTGAATCCGACAGGTATCGCTCGCTCGATCTCATGGCGAAACTCGGCCATTTTACCGTCGAGGATTCCGCTCTTGAACGGCGTTTTGACCGCCATCATCCCGCATCCGATATCCACGCCGACCGTCGCCGGGATAACGGTGTCCTTCGTCGCGATAACGGAGCCGACCATCGACCCTTTACCCAAATGAGCGTCCGGCATCAAAGCGATATGCTTGTAGATACAAGGCAGACGCGAGACGTTGCGGAGCATATTCTCTTCTTCCATCGTGAGCCCATGGCTCACCCACGAGAGGACATCCGCCTGTCCTCCGCTTATGTTTAGTTTGTTATGTGGCATATTTTCTCCTTGATTAGCTAGTTTATGGATTTTACTTAATATAAATTGTTGAATTGAGCAATGTTAAAGTTGTTTCAGAAAAAGAAATTTCAGAGAGTCGCTGTGTGGACACTTTTGATTCTTTTTCTTCCCGGCATCAGCGCTCTCGTAATCACAACTGCATTCCATCGCCAAAAAATTGAAGTCTTCTCGTGCTTCCCAACCACTGCAAAGCTTGACCCATTCCCTGGTCTCAATCCGTTGTTTTAGGATTACTCGAAATTATTGTTGACTTGAATGGTCGCGGCGGAAGGAATTGAACCTTCATTTCACGGTTTATGAGACCGTTGTTCTGCCGTTAAACTACGCCGCAGGAACTGGTCGATCGGGTGGGATTCGAACCCGCGCGTCCCTCGCTTAAAAGGCGAGTGCCTTAACCAACTTGGCCACCGATCGTCTGTGCTCTCAGATTTCGACTTTGAGATCTGAGATATTAAAAAATGAGGAGGGCAAACGCGGCCGCGTTACGGCATCGACAGGCGAACGAACAAGCAAGCTTTCACAAGCGAAGAGACAGAAATTGTCTACTTGTGCGTCCGCCCTCGCCGTACGCGGCAAACGCGCTTGCGTGGGTAAGACTGACATTTGCCGCCCGTTCCACAGCGGAACGGGCGGGGCGGCGTGGGAGACGTTAGTGAATTGCAGCGGCTGCACGAAAGTGTTGCTGCACAGTCGTTCTTTCTTCGATCGCCTTTGCTTCGGTTTCAATCGCTTCGCGAAATCGAGAAAGCGTTTCTACAAGTGTTTTTATCTTGTAGAGACTGTTCTCGCGTTCCCGTGCGGATGAAAGGTCGAAAGAAAGTTCGATCTCGTTGTAACAGTCGGCGATCCTCAGTGCTATCTGACCGCCTTCGCGATACTCTTCGCAGCACGCCGGATACGGATTCGTATCCTCGACGTAAGCGATGACGTAAGCACGCAGATCGTTTTGCAGATTCAGGAATTCGCGCTCGTTGACGTGAAAACTCTTGCTCATTTTACTTTTCCTTGTAGTTTAATTTTGCTGAAAATATAGTGATGAACGCGACACATGCTCAGCTAACTAGGAAAAGCTGAACGGTCATATCGCGAGCGTTATTACGTCACGTAAACGATTGAGTGCAAACATAGTTTTGTCTCCTTTTGATAATCGAAATTCGTAAAAAGTGGTGGACGCTCTTGGTATCGCGCCAAGCTCTTCGGCTCTTCAGACCGACGCTGATCTGTCTCAGCTAAACGTCCGTAAAATGGCGGGGCCGAACGGACTCGAACCGTCATCGTCTTCGTAGACAGCGAAGTGCATACGCCTTTCTGCCACGGCCCCGGAAATAAGATTTGGGTGGATCGATCGGATTCGAACCGACAACCGCCTCATTCACAGTGAGGTGCTCTACCGATTGAGCTACGAACCACATTGAAAAGAACTCAGTATTCAGAATTTAGAATTGAGAAGTTGGAAATGGAGCGGGTATCCGGATTTGAACCGGAGATTAACGGTTTTGCAGACCGTCGCCTTTGGCCGCTTGGCTATACCCGCGAAAAATGGTTTCGCGTTCAGGGGTTCCGACTTTCGCGTCAAGAAAAATTCAAAACTTGAATCTTAGAACTCACAATCCGAAACTGGGACGTGGTTCACGCGGAGAGATTCGAAACCTCAATTTCCTGTTTCTAAGGCAGGTGTCTTTGCCGATTTGGCCACGCGTGCGAAAAATTTATGGTCCGGGCAGCAGGGTTCGAACCTGCGAACACTTGTTTCCAAAGCAAGCCCATGTAGCCTCTGTGGAACGCCCGGGAAAGAGTTTGGCTTCGGGGACAGGGTTCGAACCTGTATTTTCTGATTCAAAGCCAGATGTCCTGCCGGTTAGACGACAGCGAAAAGAAGCTACAGATTGGCAGTGGCAGTTGGAAGACCGGCGATCTCCAAGGCAATTCTCTGCGAGCCAAAAATATAGAGTTAAAAAATATGGTGGAAACGGCAGGACTCGAACCTGCAGCATTCTCGTTCGTAGCGAGATGCTCTGATCCGTTGAGCTACGTCTCCGTATTTTGGTGCACCGGGAAGGATTCGAACCTTCTTAGCTCGAATGAGCGACAGTTTTACAGACTGCCTGTCCTTGCCGATAGACGACCGATGCGTTTGGTAAAAAATTGGC
>JBBRUA010000395.1:0-3045 GCA_038248245.1 Pyrinomonadales bacterium
ACGGCTCAGAGCTTTGGTCGGACAAATTCAAGTTCAAGCTCGATTGGATTCAGCGGCTCCGGCGGTTTTTCGATGAGACCTGCGACGTAAGTTCGAATGTGGTGCTCTGCGGCGATTTTAACGTTGCGATCGGTGACCTCGACAGCTGGGATCCCGTCGGATCTGCCGGCAAACTTCATTTCTCGCGGCCCGAACGAGCCGCGATCCATTACGTCAAACAGTGGGGCTTCACCGACCTGTTTCGCGAGATCAACGGCGACGTGCGTGAGTTTTCGTGGTGGGATTATCGTGCCGGTGCGTGGCAGAAAGATCACGGCTTGCGAATCGATCACATCTGGACGACGCCGTCGCTGACCGCAAAGGCGAAATCATGCCGCATCGACCGCTCGACCCGCGAACTCACACTGCCGAGCGACCACGCACCGGTCATTGCGGAATTCAACGTATAGCAATGAACGGCATCTTATTCGAAAAACACCTCATCGCGACCGAGATCGAAGCCAGACTCGAACACGTTTTGGCGGCACCAAAGGATGTCGGCTGCGTCGAAATGATCGTTCGGCGTCCGAAGGTCAACAAACGCGAGGTTATCGAGATAGGCGTGCTTGATGAGAAACATGGGCTGGTCGGCGATAACTGGTTGACACGCGGCAGTTCGCGGACATTTACTGGAAAAGGACATCCGGAAATGCAGCTCAATTTGATGAATTACCGCTTTGCTTTATTGATCGCGGACAGCCGAGAACGTGTTCCTTTGGCCGGAGATCAGTTCTTTGTCGATCTGGATCTGGGCGAAGAAAATGTGCCGCCCGGAACGGGTATCTCGATCGGTGACGCGACAATCGAAGTAACAGCCGTTCCGCACCTCGGTTGTAAAAAGTTTATTGAACGTTTCGGTCTCGATGCGATGAAAATTGCCAATTCCGAGTTCGGCCGCAAACATCATTTGCGAGGTATCAATGCACGCGTAATTATTGGCGGTTCAGTAAAAGTCGGAGACCCAATCAAAATCGTTTCATAATTTTTTGTGAAGATCGCAACCTGGAACATCAACGGCATCAACTCTCGCTTGCAGCAGGTCGTGGATTGGTGCGAGGCGAATCAACCGGACGTTCTATGCCTGCAGGAGACGAAGTGCGTCGACGCCAGATTTCCGCATCAGCGCTTTCGTTCGATCGGGTTTGATAACATTGAGTTTACGGGCGAAAAGGCCTATAACGGCGTCGCGATCATCTCAAAACTTCCGCTCGTCGATGTTGAGAAGAGTTTTCCCGATGATGCGCCGGATGCCCCAAAACGACTAATCGCCGCGACCGCCGGCGACATTCGAATAATAAATGCCTACGTTCCGCATGGGACGAAGTTCGGTTCGGACAAATTCGCTTTCAAGCTCGATTGGCTCGCTCGGCTCAGACGTTACTTCGACGAGAATTATGATCTGGAATCTCAGGTCATCCTCTGCGGCGACCTCAATGTCGCTCCGCATGAACTCGACGTTTGGAAGCCGTCGCTGTGGAAAGACAAAATGCACTTTACAAAGCCCGAACGCGATTCGATCCGCGATTTGAAAAAGTGGGGCTTTGTCGATATATTCCGTTTGATAAATGATGATGAACGCGCCTTTTCGTGGTGGAGCAATTTTCATCACGACTTCGAAAAGGATCGCGGCCTCCGGATCGACCACATCTGGACGTCGCAACCTCTCGCTGAGCGATGCACGGATTGCTGGATCGACAAAGTTCCGCGCGCACTCGACAAACCGAGCGACCACGCTCCGGTCGTTGCCGAGTTTGCGATCTAAGCCTGAAGAAAAATTTTAATGTGCCGGGAGCGGTTAATACTCATCTTCTTAGGAGAACAATGAAAATTATTGGTTCAGTTTTATGTCTGGCTTTCTGCCTGTTTTTGGTTTCGTCGGCGACTGCTCAAAAGAAAACGGCGGTCAAAAAGTTTACAACGAGCGGTCATTTCGAAGGCATTCAAATGACAAGCAAAGAATCAGGCGATTACGGCGGCACGTCTGTATACCTCACACAGTCCGATACCGAAACCTTTGCACTTGTGACAACGGCCGAGGGTTCGATCTTTGATCCGGTTCTGGTAACGGCGACGATGTCCGGCAAGGATTCGCGGACGATTGAATTTTCACTGCCGAATGATAACGGCGAGCGAAAATTCAAGGGAACTGTTTCCGCAGCGGCTCTGACATTAAATGAAGGCGGGACAAAATCTGTACTGAAACGCACGTGTGCAAAAACTTATAGTAATATCTCGATGGGCAGTGGCGGAGATTACGGCGGAACCGAGATATACATTACCGATTCCGGCAATAACTGGTTTGCCCTCGTCACTCTTGCCGAAGGCTTGGTCGGTGAACCCGTCCTCGTTCCGGCTGTGGTCACAGGAAAAAACTACGACAGGATAGCATTCACATTGCCGGGCAGCGACAGAAAATTCACCGGCACGGTCGGCAAAACTTCGCTAACTCTGAACGAGAGCGGCACGAAAACCGTTCTGAAAAGTAAGTGCTACAGGTAAAAAATGCCTCTTTTGACTCAGCGTCTCCGGCTCCATAAACACGGAGACGCGAGTTATTGATTAAGTCACCAGCATTGGTGTCGCTTCTATCGTTTCATCAGTTCGCGGATACGTTTCAGAAGCTGCGGCATTAGTGTTGCGGTTTTTAGGAGCGAACCGCTGGCGAATTTTGTAGCAAATCCGCCAAATGTTTCGACGGCGGTTGGAGAGTACGGTAACCACCAGGCGTCCGGGAGAATTGCGACGTGGTTGATATGAATGTGTTGCGGCTGAACGAGTTCCATGAGGCCTTCTCGTCCGTGCGTGCGTCCGCGGCCACTATTTTTGAAGCCGCCCCACGGCGTTTGGCTGATGCCGTGTGTGTATAGAACCTCATTAATGCAGACAGTTCCGGCCTCGATCTTTTCCGCCACTCGTTTTCCTTTTGCACTGTCGCGTGTCCAGACGCTGGCGGTCAAGCCAAATTCGCTGTCGTTCGCGAGGCGAATTGCTTCGTCCTCGGTTGAA
>JBBRUA010000396.1:0-3038 GCA_038248245.1 Pyrinomonadales bacterium
GAATTTGAGCCGGTGAAAGTCACGGTCGACAACCTAAAGACTTTTTTACGCGTTTCGAGGATCTTCAACGAGGGAGCTCTTAAAAAGGATGAGATCGGTACGGTCACCGGACTCGCGTGGACGGCGGTTGGCGGCGATATCTTATTTATCGAGGCTTTGAAAACGAAGGGCAAGGGTAAACTTTTGCTTACCGGTCAGCTTGGCGAGGTCATGCAAGAGTCGGCACAAGCCGCATTTTCCTATGCAAAGGCACGAGCTGGGGAACTCGGAATACCGGAAGATGCGCTTGAGAATTTTGACATTCATATCCACCTGCCAGAAGGTGCGATTCCGAAGGACGGACCGTCGGCAGGTATCACGATGGCGACCGCATTGGTGTCTGTTCTCGCACAGCGTCCGGTTCGCAAAGACGTGGCGATGACCGGCGAGATAACGTTACGCGGCAACGTCTTGCCGATCGGTGGCGTCAAAGAAAAATTGCTTGCGGCCCGTCGAGCAAAAATAAAGACGGTGATAATGCCCGCACCGAATGAACGCGATCTCGAAGATCTGCCTCAGGAAGTTCGCGACGATTTGACGTTTATATTCGTTGACAACGTCCGGCAGGTATTTGACGCGGCATTGAGAGACACCATTTTGCCGAAAGTGAAAGCCGTCAAGGCATCTTGAAAACTCGCCAGATCGCCGGATGTCTTTATCTTATAAGCGTTTTGTACGTTGACCCGATATAGAAGGACGTGATAATTTAAGAGGATTGTGTCCTTTCGGCCTTTGCTATGAATTAGGTCATAGGGAACTTTTCCGCATTACCGGCGTTAGATATTCTGACGTGAAAGTTTCTATAAAATCATTAATGAATAAAAGCATTTATAAAGTTTTAAGTTTTACGACATTTTTATTTTTTGTATTCTCAACGGTCGCAGTCGCTCAAAACTCTGTTACTCCTGAGGTTAGCAGGGCACAGGATGCGGTGAATAAGGTACTGTTCGATTCCGGTGTTTCATTCAAAGAAGGCCTGATCGCGTACTCGGAGAATAGGCGTTCTTCGGCTGGTGAAAAGTTTAATAAGTCGGTTGAGGTCTTTCTATATTCAACACTGAATATTCAAAAGGACCAGAAACTGCAGAATTGCTACAACCAGCTTATCGAGACCGTGTATCGGATCGAATTCCCGACAGAAACGCAGATGCCGCAGATCAGGAATTTGGCTGCGACATGCACCTGGAATATCGATACGACCTTGTCTGACAGCGTAGCGGGAATGATTCGCCCCGGAACCGCCACTCCAGCCGTTGGTGGTGCTTCGGTCGCATCAGCCGGACCGAGCGTAAACGCATTGCCGAAGATCGGTTTCAACGATCAGCAATTCGAGCCTTCGCCGCTTGATGAGCTTTCGAAACTTGAACTCACAGAAGACGAACAGCAGGTGGCGAGCAATCCGGTCGCTCAGCAACAATATCAATACATTCAGACTGCGGTCGCTAACAAGTCACTCGGGTTTTCCTTTCAGGTTCACCCGATGATCCAGCAATACATCAACTATTATCGCGGACGCGGCAGAACGACGATGGAAGTCGGACTTTACCGGTCCGGTATGTTCATGCGCATGGCCCGCCGGATCTTTAAGGAAGAGGGAATTCCGGAAAATGTTGCGTGGCTTGGTCAGGTCGAGAGTGCATGGAAACCAAGTGCCATGTCGCACATGGCTGCGTCCGGCCTGTGGCAGTTCATTCCCGGGACCGGTGCACGTTTTGGCCTTAAGCGAACGGCATATGTGGATGAGCGAAACAGTTTTGACGAGGCGACGAGAGCGTCTGCCCGGTACCTAAAATTTCTTTTTAACCGCTACGGAAATTGGGAGCTCGGCATTGCCGCGTACAACTGTGGTGAAGGAAATGTCGATAAAGCGATTCGTCGTGCGGGAGTAGCCGATTTTTGGCGAGCTTATCAGTATCTGCCGCAGGAAACCCGAAATTACGTTCCTAATATTTTAGCGACGATTCTTATCGCAAATAATCCTAATCAATATGGATTCGGTCACGTGCGACCGGCACCGACCTTAGCTTATGATCGCATCAGGATTCCTTCGTCGACGAATTTGGGTCTGATCGCACAGGCTGCCGACACAAGTGTGCAGTATCTGCGTTACCTGAACCCGCATCTTCGAGGCAATGTAACGCCGCCTGAGCCGTACATTGTAAATGTGCCACCGGGCAAGGCGAACGATGTTGTTGCGCTTTTCCGCCGCATCCCGGCATCGAAGATCAATAATACAAATCTCGCCAATTCAACGTCGGGAGAAACGTGGCAGACGATATCGAATCGCACCGGCGTAAGTGTTGCTGAACTCGTTGCTGCAAACCCGGGAATGTCATCGCCGAAAGGCAAGGTTTTTGTTCCGGTAAAGGGCAATAACATTCAACAGACTAGTTACTCGCGTCCGACGACGCCTGTTCCTGCGGCCGCGGCCAGCAATTTTAAGATTGTGAAGGCAAAGGCCGGCGACACCGTCTTAAAGGTCGCGGAAAGGAATGGGGCTGATCCGACTGATGTGGCAAAGTACAATGGCCTCTTACCTAACTCTGTTTTAGGAGCGGGTCGAGAGATTAGATTACCAAATAAGTAACGCACTTTGATCTATTTTCATATTTGCTGGGATCATGAATTTGATCCCGGCATTTTCATTTGATGTGTTCTTGACATCAAAATTCATTGTAACTATACTTGTTACAGATATGGCGGCTAATAGTCAGTTTTCAATGGCGGTGCACGTGCTGGCGATGCTTGCAAATTCGGATGATGGCAACATCAAGTCCGAATGTATCGCGGCGAGCGTTAACACCAACGCCGTTGTGATCCGTCGTCTACTCGGACAATTAAATCAGGCAAATCTGGTTGTCTCGCAAACCGGTGCCTCGGGCGGAACGCGTTTAGCGAGGCGGCCGGCGGATATAAGTTTGTGCGAAATATATAAAGCGGTATCGTGCGGCGAAGTTTTCGCACTTCACGCAAAATCACCTAGCCAGGACTGTCCGATC
>JBBRUA010000397.1:0-3037 GCA_038248245.1 Pyrinomonadales bacterium
ATGCGATCGTAAATATTCGGGAAGCGATAGAGTTGTATTTGGAGCCTGACGTTTACCCGCTCGCTCCGACCGCGATACTTCGAGAGGTTTTCGTCTAGTGGCTGAAAAAATTCGCCAGTTTACCGCTCGCGAGCTCGAAAAAATTCTTGCTCAGTACGGATTTCTTTTAGTCTCTCAAAAAGGAAGTCACCGAAAATGGCGCAATTCGTCAACAGGTCACCAAGTTATTGTCCCATCTCACTCAGGACGAACTTTGCCAATCGGAACATTGCGAAATATACTTGCCAACTCCGGAATTCCTGAGCAGGAATGGAAAAGTTAAATAAATGAAAGCAATAATCGTTCGTGAATTCGGCGAGCCTTCAGTGATGAAGGTCGAGGAAACGGACATTCCGCAGCCGTCGGTAACGCAGGTGCTCGTTAAGGTCTACGCCGCGGGTGTAAATCCGGTCGATACTTATTTGCGGACGGGAATTCACGCTCACGCTCCGAAATTGCCGTATACGCCGGGTAAGGATGGGGCGGGCGTTGTCGAGGCAGTCGGCGAAGCGGTCACTAAATGGAAAGCAGGCGATCGCGTCTACACGGCAGATTCGCTAACCGGAACGTACGCTGAGTATTCGTTGTGCGAAGAGTTGCAACTTGGCCGTTTGCCTGACACCGTTAGCTTCGAGCAGGGAGCCGGAATCTGGACGCCGTATGCGACGAGCTATCGGGCATTGTTTCAGAAGGCGGCAGCGAAGGCGGGCGAAACGGTGTTGATCCACGGAGCATCGGGCGGTGTCGGACTGGCGGCGGTTCAATGGGCAAAGATGAATGGTTTGACCGTTATCGGTACAGCGAGTTCGGAAGAAGGGAAGCAACTCATCCTGGATAATGGTGCCGACCACGTTTTCGATCATACGGAGCCAGAACATTTCACCGAGATCCTGAGCGTTACCGGTGGAAAGGGCGTCGATCTGATCTTGGAGATGCTTGCTAATGTTAATCTGGAGAACGATTTTCGATGCCTCGCGATGTTCGGGCGGATAGTTGTGGTCGGCAATCGCGGGAGTATTGAATTTACTCCGCGGCTTGCGATGACGAAAGATGCGACGATCTACGGAATGTCGCTGTTCAATTCGCCGCAGAGCGAACGCGACGAGATCCATGCCGCGATATTTGATGGCTTGAGTAAAGTAGCTCTTAACCCGTTCGTTCGCGAATCGATTCCGTTGATCGACGCTCCCCGTTCGCACCGGGAAGTTATAGAAAGCAAAGGTTTAGGAAAGGTCATACTCGTTCCTTAAGCGGAAACGACTGTCTCTAAAATTTCTTTCGCTCCCTTCAAAATACGGTGCAACCGTAACGCTTTGTTGAGTTTTCTCGATCGGGTCGACAAAACGATTGACTTTGACGTGATAACAGGTTTACCATTCTCTCAGAAGCACTACTAACTAATTTTAATTGAATGATATACGACTACGCTATTGTCGTTTATCGCAGTAAATTACCTTTTTTAACAGTATTCGGAGGGAAGAATGAACAAGAAATTAAACTTAGCGTTTGCGATCACAATATCGCTCTTTTTGTTTTCCGCGTCGGCAAATGCGGAAACTTTTTTTGCCTATCTCAACAGTGCCCAAGAGGTTCCAACGAACGCTTCGACGGCCACCGGTTATGCGCGAGTTTTTTTAAATGAATCGGCTGGAACAATTTCGTATACAGTTGTTTTTAACAATCTGTCGAGTAATCAGCAAGGATCGCACATACATGCGCCAGCTGCAATCGGGGCGAATGCCGGCGTTGTAATCACGCTCCCGCCAATCGGCGGAACTTCCGGTACGATAACGGGCAGCACTGCGATCACACCGACGCAGATCTCCCAGCTTCGTGCACACCAGGGATACGTTAATATCCACTCAGCCACGTTCCCCGGCGGCGAGATAAGAGGTCAACTCGGGAAAAAACGCCCTATCGATTTCGACGGTGATGGACGGAACGATTTTAGTGTTCTCCGATTCCCCAACGTTGCTCCTCCCGGAGTCTCGCCAATCACTTATTGGAACCTGAACAGCACGACGGGTGGGCAAGTCTCCCAGGTATGGGGCAATGCCAACACGGATTTCCCAAGTCCGGGCGATTTTGACGGTGATGGCAAGGATGATCTCGCCTACTACCGTGCCGGTGCGACGGCAGGTGCTCAGAGTTCGTTTTGGATACTCCAAAGCGCTACAAACACGCTTCAGTATTACGCATGGGGAGTTTTTGGCGATCAGGCGGTCGCCCGTGATTATGACGGCGATGGAAAGACAGATGTCGCGGTCTTTCGCCGCGGAGCAACTGCTACCGATTCAACGACCTGGTTCATAAGGAATAGTGCTACAGGAACTGTCACGATCGAGACTTTTGGATTGTCGGGTAATGGTACGTCGACTTTTGACAGTGCGATTCCCGGCGACTACGACGGTGATGGTAAATTCGATATTGCCGTTTACCGGTTCGGACTGGTGCCGAACAACAGCTTCATTATCAAGCGAAGTTCGGACGGAGGCATCACGTATCGTGCGTTCGGTAACTTCACGACCGACTATGTCTTGCCCGGCGACTACGACGGCGACGGCAAGTTTGACTATGCCGTTGGTAGAACAGGTGCGGCCGCGACCTCGCCGATGGTCTGGTGGATATTACAGAGCTCTAATGGCGCAGTTAGAGTGCAGCCATTCGGTTTAACATCAGATTTTCCGACACAGGGCGATTATGACGGGGATGGCCGCGCGGATATTGCGATCTACCGTGCCGGAGCTACTAATACCGCACAAAGCTTTTTCTGGGTTTTGCGGAGTTTAGACAATACCGTACAGGTTACACCATGGGGGCTCGGTGGCGATGTTGTGCTCAATCGATTTGACTCACGTTAGCAGTCAATACAAAAGCAAAAAAAGTGCCGACGATCGTGATCGCCGGCACTTTTTTCTTTTAAAGTTATTGTACCTTTAAGCATTGCCCTGAGTTTTGAGCTATTCACCGATCGCCATCAATTGCCCATAGCGTCTGC
>JBBRUA010000398.1:0-3026 GCA_038248245.1 Pyrinomonadales bacterium
TCTCTTGAGGGCGTCTTTTCAGTTTTCTTTGCGAAACCATTTGTGAGCACGACAAAGTTGCCTTTATCCATGAAACCAAGAATGCGGAATGTTTCGTTGCCCGAATCTACTCTCACTTCCCAAATATCGTCGGTTCCAACAAGCTTCTTGAAATACTGCTTATGTACTATCGTGAGTTCCCGAACAATCTTCAGAACCCACGATACTTTTTTGAACTGTTTCGCTGTCAGCGACCTAAGGAAATCATCTACCGGACTGTCCCCGGAAGCAGTTTTGTAATACAGGATACTCCGCATGATAATGTTAACAAATATGTGAACCTATTTTCAACTAATTTCTAGTAATGATACTGTGCCTGTAAAAACTCGATCCGATCATCGCCTACGGCGTAGGTTATGCGGTGTTGCTACGTCAAGCGTCTCGACTAAATTCCGGCGGCTTCGTGTTTTAGCGGTCGTGTTTGCCGAAAACCGCAGATTATCTTCATGTCTTCGTGTGTGCGCCAACGGATGACCACGATTTTTCTGTCATCGGTGACTTGATCCAGCAAAGATGCTAAGTTGTTTCTTGCATTGCTGAAGGTTGTTTGGATTGCCATAAATTGTACAGATGTACTGTACAGAATAAATTCATCGGAAATCAATAATAATTGTCGAGCGTAGACGACATTCTAATAGAATCAGTAAAAGGTAGAGGTATGCCATCCGAAAACTTATTCGAATCTCACACTAAGCGAAGTATTAATTTTAAGGCCGTGGCGATCGGCGTTGTAGCTTTGGTGGTGATCGTCGGGGCGGCGTTTGGGGTTTACCGTTATACGAAGCCGGAGATGATGACGGCGGACGATTATTTGGCGGAGGACATTCGTAATAATACGGTGCTGATGCTCGATTATTCGACGTTTTCGGGTGAAGAATTTCGGAAGCAGATACTGGGTAAGGGAAAACTGGAAAAGTTTAACCGTCGCACGAACGAGGCGTACTTTACCTTTCCAAAGACCGACGATGCAGAGTTCGACCAGTTTACCGCGAAGTATTTTTATCACCCGTCGAAGCTGGAGTTCGGCAAGGAAAAGGACGGCAAGATCGATCTCGGCAGCTACAAAATGCCGGTTTCGCCCGCGGCTCCGCGATTTTTCAAAACCACTCTCGACAATATCAAACTCGATACGGCTCAGACGGTGAGCTTTCCGTTCTATAACGTTACATACACCGCTAGCCTGCGTGAACTCAGCGATCTGACCAGCAACTTACAGGTTTACGGCGGCCGACTTATTACTCAAGCACCGACGCGCCGCGACGAACCGCAGTTCGTTTTTGCAAATCACGGAATAATGGTCGCAAAGCCGGACGAGCCTTCGATGAAGCGTTTGAGCGAGGAACTCCTGAAAGATATCGGACCCAATCGCGAGGCACGTATCCAGCGGCTCGTCGATTTTGTCTCCAGCGAGATCGAATATAGCTACACCGAGGCGGTCGGTTCGCGCGAGACCCTGAAACGGGGCAGCGAAACATTGATGACCCGCACCGGCGACTGCAGCAACAAAACGATCCTGCTCGCCTCCTTGCTCGAACAGATCGGCGAGGAATACGTCCTGCTCTATTGCCCGCGGCACATCACCGTCGCCATCCCGCAGGGAGATTACACGAACGACAACAAACTCGATTTCACCTGGAACGGCAAACCATGGCTGATTGCCGAAACGACACTTTCCGGCTTCCAAGTCGGCAAAACCCGAGTCACCCAGGCCAACATCCTGACTAAGGTAGAATACGTTCAGAATCCAAAAAATGCCGACGTAATATTTGACGCTAGCTCCTACGAAGTACTGAAATTTTTATGATCCGGTTAGCCACCGAGAACACAGGAGGGAAAGTTGACTCTATGAAAAAGACCCAATTACTCGCTATCATCTTACTGCTTGCCGCAACGGCCGTTTCAGCGCAGACGGCGCAACAGCATCTGGAACAGGGCAACCAGTTTTACAAAAACAAACAGTATCCGCAGGCGATCGCAAGTTTTAGCTCATCTATCAAATTGGCGCCGACGGTTCCGACGCCGTGGTTTAACCGCGGGCAGGCTTATTTTTTTTCTGGCAATACGAGTCAAGCGATCGCAGATTATTCTCAAGCGATCATCCTTTCCCCCAACAATCTTGACGCACTGTTTCAACGCGGACTTGCTAAAAATAAGGTCAAAGATCATGTCGGTGCGATCGCCGATTATACGCGGGGCATCACTCTTTCTCCCAATGATTCTGGCTTTTACTACAACCGTGGTATTGCTTATTCCGACAACGGCGACCTCGACCCGGCTCTTTCAGACTTTAATCAGGCAATAAAGATCAAGCCTCAATACATGAAGGCCTATGTTAATCGCGGGTCGGTCTATTACAAAAAGAAACAATATGACCTCGCGCTCGTCGATACCAATACGGCGATCGGTCTTGACCCGACCAATCTCGAATATTACGGCAATCGCGGGTTGATATATTCGGCACAGGCGAAATATGACCTTGCTATTGCCGACCAAACAAAAGTGATCGCTTTTGATCCAAGTTATAAAAAAGCGTACCTCGACCGTGGAATTGTTTACAACAAAAAGAAGATGATTGACAACGCGATCGCCGACCTTACACAGGCGGTTAGGATCGATCCGCAATATATGGGTGCCTATCTAATGCGCGGGGCGATCTATTTCGATACCAAAAGATACGACCTCGCAAAAGCCGATATGGAAAAGGTGCTGCAGATAAGACCTGGGCAAAAACTCGCGACAGAGACGCTCGCTCGGATCGCGGCACTGCCAAAGACGCCGTCTAACTAAATGAAAATTGGCATCTTGATCTCAGGACGCGGGTCGAATATGGTGGCGATCGTTGATGCGGTCGCGAATGGCGAGATATCTGATTCGTGCGTTTCGGTCGTTATCAGCGATAAGGCCGATGCGGCTGGTCTGGAAAAGGCGACTGAACGCGGAATTGAAACGGTCGTTATCGAACGAAAGAACCGGACGCGTGAAGAGCA
>JBBRUA010000399.1:0-3017 GCA_038248245.1 Pyrinomonadales bacterium
ACTATATCCGGTCAGCCAACGCAAACAAGCGTCAAGCTCTTCCCTCGTCCGCCCCTTCGTCTCCGCCTTCCTCACATAGTGCGGATAAACGCTCGTAAAAACCAATGCATAAATTCTTTCGCTTTTCATTCGATACTAGTGTCCCTATCGATCTGGTCCGGAAAGCCGTTCGATCATTTCTACGTCGTCAAGATCTTTGTGCCGGCCACTCGCCAGTTTATTAGCGATCAGATCCTCTTTCGCGATAGTTGATATCGCGATCTCCTCGATCTCGATCGTCGTCCTTCGCTCAAAGACCTCATCGAATACGACACCGTCCGCAAAATTCATCAACTGAACTTTGACCGGTTCGACGCCGATCTCTACAAGGCTGCGTTTTCCAGAGAATATGCCGGAGAAGTCAGTGTCTGAGATACCAAAGTCGATAAGAGCATCGGTCAGCCGTTGAATGTTCTCAGCATCGTCGGAAACGAAGATATCAATATCGTTCGTCGTCCGAGAATACCCATAAACGCCGACCGCGTAACCCCCGATGAGTAGATATCGAACGTTATTCGTATTCAGCGATACGAACAGTTCTTTGAAGTCTCTGGGTAGCTCTATCTCCATAATTCAGCCGTCGCAGCCTCTCTATGTGCTGAAACCTCTCCTTTAAGGTCGTTTGCCGCCAATAAGCGACCTCATCAGCCATCGACTGCTCAATATCTCTGACAAGTCTGACCCTTGTTCTATCAAGTTTGATCTCAGGAATATCGCCCATACATCTAATTCGCAAAGGGCCGTGGCGGCCTTAATAAGTCTATCCGGTCAGCCAACGAATAACCCAAGTCAAGATCTTCCCTCGTCCGCCCCTTTGTCTCCGCCTTCCTCACATAGTGCGGATAGACGCTCGCAAAGACCAATGCATAAACTCTTTCGGCTTTCATTAAATATCCCTCGTGAGAGTTTGTCGTCTGTCCGATGCCGTGCCGTTAACTTCGCAAGGCGAATTACAAAGTCGGTGATCTTTAAATTGCTACTCATCGATTTACGGATTTCAAAACCTTATGCGATAGCTCCGAAAGTTCGGTGAAATAACCTTTAATCTCGCCGGTGAGCTGACCAAGAATAAGATCGAGTTCGCTCGTACAGTTACGAAGGATGTCGATTCTCTCTCGGTCTAGTTTTCCTTGATTTCCGACAAAGGTGTTAATGCAGCCGGCTGAGAAAGTATCGATTGAAATCAAATTTACTCCATCTATTTCAATATCAGATGCACCCGCCGGAAAGGAAATCTTCGCCCAGCCGTCCCATCGCATTCTAATCTCATCGAGGTTTCTTCGAGCTTCCATGTTACGGCGTTGGCGTCTCCTTTTTCTTTGGGCTTTGCCCATCGATGTGCGGGAAAGCTGTGCTTTTCCGTCACGCTAATAAATGATCTACGCGGCTATGTCGCCCGTTAGGAGCGGCGGCGTAGCCGCAAATGCTATTAACAACCTATCGGAAAAGCGGAGCATTTCCGCACATCGAACGGCGTAGCCGTAAGAACTTCGATCACTTCCCGCAAGAAACCGCTCCTACTCCGTCAGCCGATTGGGTTTACCAGACTGTTGCTACATTCGTCAGCTTCTGAATGTTGCTGTCGCTTGTAATCAGCGGCAGACTGAGATGTAGAGCAGTTGCTGCGATTATTCTGTCCGGCATATCGGGGACAGTCGCTCTTGGAATATCAGCCAAAGATCTGGCAATGTCAGTCGTAAGACTTTGTGTGCGAAAACTGCTATTGACCATTTGCAACTCTTCCAAAAGGCGTTCAAGCATCGGCTCCGAAAGCCGTCCCTTTTCGACAAGGTAGATTATCTCAACAATTGTGATCGCGGAAATGAATATCGTGTCGCCATCTCTGACCGCTTCTTCTAAACGCGACTCGGCTAGTTTCGAGAGCCGAGCGGAGTTTTCGAAATACCAGACGGCAATTTGAGTGTCGATAACAATGTCAGCCATGGTCTATTTTTGATCCTCGGTGTCTTTCGTATAGCCACGCCACATTTCATTTCGAGCGTCGCGTAGATCTTGCTCCGTGATATCCACCTTCAGATCTGCCCAGATACCTTTCAAGCTCCGACGCGAGCGACGTTCACCATTCCGCGATTTGAGAAATTGAACAAAATCAAGAACTTCCTGCTGCTTTACGGCGGGTAGGGTTTCAAGGTCTTCTAATACTGCTTCTTTTACGGTCATCGTGTTTACCTCAATGTAATTTTAGCATTGGATGCAAGAGGCCAGTCGCTATCGCTACCGGTTCTGACATGGATCACGCACTCCTTTGGATTTGCACCGTCACGGTTTGATCGCCAGTTCCAATAAACGCTTTCCATGAATAACGGCTGCTATAGTGACCTCGTCGTGATCTATCTGATAGATGATCCGATAGCTATAGGCGAAAACCTCGCGAATTGCTTCATCGTCAAACTCCGGAACAATACGTCCGATATATGGAAACTCAGACAGTCTTCTCGCCTTGTCCAGGGTAAGTCGAACCACGGAGGCCGCATATGCCTCGGAGTCTTCTGCTATATATGCTGCGATCGAATCGACATCGTCGAGTGCACGTGGCGACCAGACTAAGAGATGAGCCATTTGCCAAGCCTCTCCTCGGCCTGTTCGTGCGTCACTGCCCCTTCGGTACGAGCCGCGTCCAAACCGTTTCGTACCTTTTCAACCACGTAAAGGTGATATTGCACGTCTTCGATAGAAGCATCCTCGGGCAACCTTTCCAGCAATGATGTGACCTCGTCTTTTACTAAACTCATATTACTCTCCATTGGCAATCACAAATTACCTCAGTTAAACTTTAACACCATTACCATTCCTCTCGATCTGCACCAGATTACTGTAGTTTGCAGTTCCGGCTTTGGTGACGTTGTAGAAGCATTTCTGCATATCCCAAGCGGTGGTGGGGCAGTTACAAGCCGCTTCAGCCTTTCGTTAACACCACCCAAATCCTATTGAACATATATCCGAACAGAACGCCGACA
>JBBRUA010000400.1:0-3010 GCA_038248245.1 Pyrinomonadales bacterium
GTAAACAAAGGCGTGCTAGCCCCGATCGAGATCGTTGCGGCAAAGGTGCAGATATCGACATTCGAACAGAATATTTATACGGCTCAAGAAGCAGTTACAAATAACGAAAACACGCTGAAAACTTTGCTTCTGCCTAACCGAACATCTGCGGAATGGTCGCGCCCCTTAATGCCGGTGACGCCGGTTGAGATCACGATCCCGAAAGTCGGCCTCGAAGTCGCAGTGACCGAGGCGCTTAAAAACCGTCCCGAGATCACACAGCTCGAGGTGACAGCAGAGATAAACCGTATCGACCGCGGATTTTTTAAGAATCAGACCAAGCCGCAGATCGACCTTGTCGGTTCATACACGTCGGCTGGGTTAGCCGGGACGCCAAATCCGCTTTCATCAGGATCAGCATCCGTCCCCCCAAATCTCGTCGGCGGGTATTTTACTTCGCTGGGTGGGCTGCTTCAGCAGGACTTTCCGACGTACCGTCTCGGTGTTCAGATCTCTCTTCCGTGGGGCAACCGCGTCGCGAAGGCAAATCTTGGCCAAAACATTGTCGAAGGCGAACGCCTGTTCAACACCCGTGCACAGGCCGAGCAGATCATTGAGGCCGAGGTTCGAAATGCGATCCAGGGCCTCCGTTCGGCCGAATCGCGATTGACCTCAGCAACCGACGCCCGCGTCGCCGCCGAGGAACTCTATGCCAGCGAACAACGTCAGTTCCGGGCCGGCACTACTACGTTTTTCCTGGTAGCCCAACGCCAAACCGAACTTTTAGCTGCTCGCAGTCGCGAACTCCAATCCCAAACCGACCTTAATGTCTCAATCTCTGTTTTCTATCGGGCCACCGGAGCGACGCTTACGATAAATAACGTTTCGGTCGCAAAATAAAAAAGCTTCGGGACCGAGATCCCGATGCTCAATTGTTACGACATACAACTCTTACAATTTAAATCCGCCGCGGGTCAGCATTGTTTCAAAGCCTGATTTGTCCACGGCTTTGACATAAGCGTCCTTCGGTTCGACGGTTCCGCTTTCGACGTGTTTGTAGAGAGCTTCGTTGAGCATCACCATTCCATGATTTTTACCCGTCTGCATCGCTGAAGGGATCTGGAAGGTTTTGCCCTCGCGGATAAGGTTCGAAATAGCAGGAGTGACGATCAGGATCTCAAGAGCCGCGACGCGGCCGCCGCCTTTTTTTGGCAAAAGCGTCTGCGCGATAACACCTTTTAGCGATTCCGAAAGCATCACCCGGATCTGCTGCTGCCGATCAGCAGGGAACTGATCGATAATACGGTCGACTGTGGACGCTGCAGTTGTGGTGTGAAGTTTTCCGAATACCAAGTGGCCCGTCTCGGCGGTTTCGATAGCGATCGAGATCGTCTCGAGGTCACGCATTTCACCGACAAGCAGGATATCAGGGTCTTCGCGAAGGGCGGCACGCAGAGCATCTTTGAAAGAATCGGTATGATTGTGAACTTCGCGTTGATTGACCAGACATTTGTGGTTGTCATGGACAAATTCGATCGGGTCTTCGATCGTGATGATGTGATCTTCGCGGGTCTTGTTTATCGAATCGACCATCGCGCAAAGCGTCGTCGATTTTCCTGAACCGGTCGGCCCCGTGACGACGACCAAGCCCTTTGAAAGACCGGTCAGATCCATGATCGCCTTCGACAGATTTAGCTGCTCAGCGGTCAGAATTTTTGTTGGAATAATGCGAAAAACCGCTCCCATTCCTTTGCGATCCATAAAGACGTTGCAGCGAAAACGTGCGAGGCCCGGAATCTCGTAAGCGAAATCGGTGTCGTGGCGCTCGGCAAATTCTTCCTGATTTTTTGCCGGCATGATCGACGTGAGCAGGGCACGCATCTTTTCCGGAGTTAACACCGGTTCACCCTCTGCGAGTTGCTTCATCCGTCCGTCATTGCGGATCATGGGAGCAACGCTGACGGACAAATGTAAGTCGGATGCACCGATATCAGCCATTTTCCTGAATAGCGCATCCATCTGCGCCCGGGAAGGCGAATCTGCGGTTGTTGGTAAAAATGGCCCGTCATTTTCTATTTCAAGTGGAGCTGAAGTGACGACGCCCGTGTTTTCGAGCTGGTGATGAATTGTCACCTCGTCGTCCGTCCTAAACTGTGGAGCGTACAACTCGGTCGGAATGTGCTCTGACGAAGCCGGCGTATAAATTTCGCTGAGACTCTCGTTCGTTTCAATCGCAAAATCGTCGCGCCGGCCCGGCGGCATGTAATCGGACGAATCTGAAAAAACAGTCTGAAATTCAGGGTCGTTCACCGCAACAACCTCGACCTGCGATCCTTCGAACGACGGATCGTATTCGACCGCCTGCTCCTCTTCCATCAGCATTTCCTGAAGACTCGGAGCGGTTGCGATCTCGGCACTGTATTCCATCCCAAGGGACGCACTTTCGAAAACGTACTCCTGCGCCCTTGGGGCAGGTTGGATGTGGGTGGGTGGCGGCTTAACAGCGACGTATTCCGACTCAGCACTCGAGACGGATGTTGCGAGTTCGTTCTGAAAAACCGGAGGTGCCGCCGGCAATGCTTCCTCGCCCCGGATCGAGTCGGACGTATTGCCGAGCATCGGTCGGATCGTAACATTAAATCCAGCGGGGGATTTCTGTACGACGAAATTAAAATTACCTAAAATATGCGGGTGAACGAACTCGACCTCGCTCCTATTTGGCAACGCCGATTTAACGTGCGGCGGTATCAGCGGAAAGATCATCATGCTGATCTGCGTTCCGAGCATCGGGGTTTTCCCAACATCCGTGGTGCGATCTTCGGATACGAGATATGGATTTTTCTCGGGTTCGAGATGCAGTTCATCACTACACGATGAAAGAAGAGCCTGTAAATATTCGTTCAGTTTTTCCATGCCGAATTTGTTTGTCGATCTGAATTCTCGAGAATCTGGGGTCTTAAATTGAGGAAAAGCGTGAGCGCAGAAAACACTCAAATGAAAGATTAACACAGTTAAACTTCGTTTGTCACGA
>JBBRUA010000401.1:0-3001 GCA_038248245.1 Pyrinomonadales bacterium
CGCACCTTCCCGACAAAAAGGTTATCCTTCCCACCAAAAAGGCGCACCTTCCCACCAAAAAGGCTCACCTTCCCATCCACCAAACAACAAAAAAAGCCCGCAAACACAGGCTTTTCATCAAATATCGTCGCTCGTCCGTCCGAGTTTTTAGTCAATCCATCTGCGTCCTACCCAAAAAGGTCTCGTTGGTGTTTGTTTTGTTCGAGGACGCCTGAATAATCCGTTCGAGAAGCGCAACAGGCTTTTGGATTGGATATCCAACTACGTGGCTATTCGCCCGGCGGGTAAACTTTGTGGACGAGGCCGTTCCCTAGGCTTTGTTGTTGGTTGCCGTTGACGGCGAGGGGTTGCGAGGGTTCGGCGTCGTCGAGGAGTTCTTGCTTGTCGGCGCGGAGTTGTTTTAGTTCGGCGACGAGGAGATCTTCGGTTAGTTGGGATTGGGCCTCTAAATCCCGGATCGTCTTCAGAAACTTCTCGGCCCGCTGGATCTTTTCCTTTGTTTCTATAAAAAGTGCACTTGATTCTACGTTGTTCATCGTAAAACGCCTCCTATGAAAAATTAGCATTAAGCGGCTTTCATCGCAACCTATTTTTTGTTGTTCGAAATAGGAACGGAGGGAACAGAAGGCGCGAAGTCGCTATAGGCTCCGGGATAGACGACCCGGAGCGTATCGAGCACGTCATTTAGAAGTTGATCGGAAGCGACGCCACTGGCACACGGTTTGTTTAACGGAAAGTCGGTCAGGTGAGCGGTGACCCGCTCGACGAGGTTTGAGTGGCGGGTGTGATGGTTATATTTCATAATCTGAGAGTAGTCTTATCTCAACCTATGTCGGTACGTTCTCACACACAATGAATTAACTTGCGACAAAAGTTATAAGCGTGATACTTCTTAGAAGCTGACATACTTTTTTGTGACTGCGATTTAACAAAGTTTTAGTTACCGATCTTCCAGCCTTTCGCTACCACTCCAGCGAAAAGTATCGACGCAACGTTTGCCGCTTCCCCGAAAAGGCCGTGACTGGTAGACCGTCCCTTTTCCGGGTCGCAGTTTATTTTTGAACGGAGACCCTCACCGATGAAGAAGACGACTCTTGAAAGGGCTGTAGTAGCTAAGTCCGATAATCCCGCTGACTTCGTAGAGGCCGCAGATGGCACTCGCATATCCGAACTACACTACCGCCGGCGTTTCGAAGCCGCACGCGACGGTATCCTAATTCTTGACGCGACAACCCGTAAGATTATTGACGTTAATCCGTTTATGATCGATCTGCTCGGATACTCTCGCGAAGAGTTTATCGGCAAGGAACTGTGGGAACTCGGTCTGCTCAAGGATGAAGAGGCCAGCAAAGCGGCGTTTACGGAGCTGCAGGAGTCGGGCTACATTCGCTACGGCGACCTGCGGCTCGAAACCGACCTCGGGCGACGGTGCGAGGTCGAGTTTATCAGCAACGTCTATGACGAGGGCGACCGCCCGGTCATCCAGTGCAACATCCGCGACATCACAGGCCGCAAAGAAGCCGAAAATAAAATGGAAAGCCTCGCCGACGATCTCGAAGAGGCCGCCGAGGATTACCGCCGAGTGCTCGACAATTCGCTCGACGTCATTTGCCAGATCGATAGGGACGGAAGATTTATCAAGGTCAGTCCGGCCGCCAAACGCGTCTGGGGTTTTGAACCTGAGGAACTGATCGGCACGATTTACTGGGACATGGCCCATCCCGATGACCAGATAAAAACCCATCACGCGGCCGCTAACACGTTTGCGGGGAAACCAACCAGCACATTTGAGAACCGAACTATCCGCAAAGACGGCTCCGTCGCCTCCATGATGTGGTCGGGCAACTGGTCTGAAACGCACCAGATAATGTACTGCGTCGCCCGCGACGTGAGCGAACTAAGGCTTGCCGAGACCGCTCTCGAGGAAAGAGAAACCAACTATCGGGCGCTCATCGAATCACTGCCTGCGATCGTTTACCTGTCGGAACCGGTCCAGCCCTTCGCGTCTAAGTACGTCAGCCCGAATGCGGAAGTGTTCGGCTATTCCGTCGCGGAATGGGCCGGACGGCCGGACATGTGGATCAGCCTGATCCATACCGACGACCGTGAGCGTGTCTTGGTCGAAGCCGCACAGGCGATCGAATCCGGCACGGAAACGGAGCTCGGATATCGAATGGTCACGCGTGACGGTCAGATCCACTGGATGCGAGACAAGGGCCAGCTTATCCCCGATCCCGAAGGCATCGTCAACGGATGGCAGAGAGTTTTAACGGATGTCACAAAGCTCACGCTTATAGAAGCGAATAGCCAACGAGACCAGCGAGCCTTCGAAGCGATCCTTCGTCATTCTGAGGGGCGTCTGCGTGCCATCTTTGAGAATTCGCCGGAATGTATCAAATTGCTAAACAGAAAGGGCGAACTGCTGGAAATGAATGCCGCCGGGCTGGCGATAATCGAAGCCGATTCGTTGGATCAGGTTCGCGGGACAAATATCTACGGCGTAATCACGCCGGAGGACAGAGATGCTTTTGTGTCGTTGAATGAGCGGGTATTCAAGGGTGAGTCGGGATCGTTGGAGTACGACATTACTGGCCTTAAGGGCACAAGACGTACGCTCTGCACCGAAGCTGTGCCGTTTCGAAATGATCGCGGCGAGGTCGAGGCCGTCCTCGGTATCACTCGTGACATGACCGCGAATAAGCGGGCGGTAGCCGAACTGAGAAAGAGCCGCGAGCACATGGAGCGTGCTCAGAAGGTGGCGAGATTGGGCAGTTGGGAAATGGATCTGTTGACGAGGGACCTGATCTGGTCGGCAGAAACGTATCGAATATTCGAGAATGACGCCGATGGCTTTCGACCGACTTACCTGGGCTTTCTACGGATTGTACATCCGGATGACCGAGCAGCCGTTGCCAAGGCGGTTGTCGATTCGACTGCGAAACATTCGAGTTGTTCAATAAAGCATAGACTCCTGATGCCGGACGGCCGCATAAAATTTGTC
>JBBRUA010000402.1:0-3000 GCA_038248245.1 Pyrinomonadales bacterium
CCGAGGTCAGGATGGCGATTTCGCCCATTACGGTGTTATCGAGAATGAGCACTCAAATCATATCTTAGATGTGTCATTCGCACCGGCGGTGATTTCGGCAAGTGTATTTCAAAATGCGATCGACGTTGCCCGAAGTGTCGCCGAAACACTCGGTTACGTAGGCACGTTCTGCGTCGAATTTTTCGTCGGCCGGGACGGCAAAATACTTATCAACGAACTCGCCCCGCGGCCGCACAATTCCGGGCATCTTACGTTCGACGCCTGTGTTACCTCGCAATTCGAACAGCAGCTTCGTGCAGTGTGCGGTCTGCCGTTAGGCTCGACTGATTTTTACCGACCGGCTGCTATGGCGAATTTGCTAGGCGATGTGTGGCAGAACGGCGAACCGGATTGGTCGTCGGCGTTATCTGATGAGCAGATAAAACTGCATCTTTACGGAAAGACAGAACCGCGGCCGGGCCGAAAAATGGGGCATTTGACGGCGGTCGCCGAGTCTGCCGAGAAGGCAGTTGCAGCAGTGAAGGACGCTCGATCTCATCTAAAACTTCCGGGCTAGGACCACGCCGGCAACGACACCGATAAATCCGACGAAAACACTGAGAAATAAGTAGAAAATAGCGACGATTATCTGGCGGTCTTTGATGAGGTCAAAGATCTCAATTTCAAACGTCGAGAATGTTGTAAATGCTCCGAGAAATCCGACAATGATCGCGAGGCGCAGATTCTCACTGACCTGAAGCTTGTCAGTCAGCACGATCATCAAAAAACCGATCAGGAACGATCCGGATATATTGATGATAAATGTGTGAAACGGAAATTTTTCAAAGGCGTTAGAGGCTGGTGAAATATTGATGAGGTAACGTGCCACGGCGCCCAAAGCACCGCCGATAGCGACCGATAATATCTTGAGAACGCCTTCCACCCGACGGATTATACCTTTTCCCTCCGGTCAAATCATTTGCTCACTACACTACTAAAAAGTAAACTCAAGATTTATGGCTGAGACACTTGCTTTTTCAAGAGCCGCAGATCGACGGACGATCTATAGCGAGATCACGCCGCAGATCGAATCTTTGATCGCTGACGAGACCGACCTCATAGCCAATCTGGCGAATGTGGCGGCAGTTCTTAAGGAAGCCTTCGGATTTTTCTGGGTCGGATTTTACATAGTAAAAGAAGGCGAGCTTGTTCTCGGGCCTTTTCAGGGACCGCTGGCGTGCACCCGGATCGCATTCGATCAAGGCGTTTGCGGCCATGTTTACAGCGTGCGAAAAACGGAGATCGTGCCTGATGTAGATACGTTTCCGGGTCACATCGCGTGTGCATCGGCATCGAGGTCGGAGATCGTCGTGCCCATTTTTAATGCGAGCGGTGAAGTTATGGCGGTTCTGGATGTAGATAGCGACCGGCTCGATGATTTTTCCGAAGTCGATGCCGAAGGGCTCGGGCAGATCGCCAGGCTCATCGAGAGCACCGCCCGTCGGTAATTTTCTATGAACGTGATCGAGTATCCATTGTGGATTTGGGTGTTTTTTTTCGCAATCGTGTTGACGGCGTTATTCGTTGATATCGGAATTGTCAATCGTAAGGCGCACGTGCCCAGTCGCAAGGAGACGATTGTTTGGAGCGCGGTTTGGGTCTCGCTGGCACTGGCCTTCAATGTCTTTATCTACTCGCAGTTCGGCCTTCAGCATGCGAAGCTATTTCTGACCGGCTATCTGATCGAACTCTCGCTTTCGGTCGATAATCTTTTCGTAATTCTACTGATCTTTACCTTCTTTAAGGTTCCGAAAAAATTCCAGCACCGCGTTCTCTTTTGGGGCATTATGGGTGCGCTCGTTATGCGCATGGTGATGATCTTCGCCGGGGCCGAACTCGTTGAGCGTTTCCACTGGTTGATATATATTTTTGGGGTATTTCTCGTCTATACGGGTTTGAAAATGTTTCAGAATCAGGAAGACAATTTCGAACCGCACGAAAGCGCTATCGTAAAACTGGCGACGAAATTTATCCGCATTAGTAAACATTACGACGGCGAGAAATTCTTTACGACGGTCGACGGCGTGCGAACCGGAACATTACTCTTGCTTGTTCTGATTGTAGTGGAATTTACCGATCTGATCTTTGCCGTCGACTCGATCCCTGCGATCTTCGGAATTACCACGGACCGCTTTATTGTTTACACATCAAATATCTTCGCCATTCTCGGTCTTCGAACGTTTTTCTTTTTGCTTTCGGATCTCGCCAACCGGTTCCATTATTTGAAATACGGATTGGCGTTCGTTCTAACGTTCATTGGACTCAAGATGCTTTTGCCGCTTGCGGCTCAGGGCATGATGATGCTGATGGGCGAGGGCGGCGGGTCGGCATTTACCGGCTTTGTGCAGCGATATTTAAATCATGAATTTGAGCAAGCGGTGATAAATATCTCCCTGGGCATTGTCGCAGGTGCGATACTAGTATCAATAATTCTTTCGATGATATTTCCGCCCTCCGAGGAAGTAGCGGTGATCGAAGACTCAGAAAGGGAGAGCGAATAGTTTTGGTTTGAATGGACGATAATCATTTCCGCAAATTTTATGTCGACTGGTGGAACATCCGGCGAAGCACGATCTATGGCCTGATCGCGCTGGTTATCGTCGTTGGTTCACTCATCGGCGGTATATCGTGGGCCTCGAGGAACAACTGGTTTCTGGCGGAAAACGCGATCGACATACCAAAGGACGCGGCACGGATAATTTCATTCGAGGGCGAAGTGAGAATCACCCGATCAGCGACTCGAGAGACGATCTTGGTAACAAAAGAGACCTATGTTACCGCCGGCGACACGATCCAGACGCAGTCCGACGGGCGGGCCATCATCCAGATGATTGATGGTTCGGTATACTCGGTCAGGCCGAATAGTACGGTTGTCGTTCGAGATACCACTTCCTTATTCGGCGGAAAGAATGTTCGGGTGCGGGTCGATGACGGACAGTTGAATGTGCGTACGGAAGATCA
>JBBRUA010000403.1:0-2993 GCA_038248245.1 Pyrinomonadales bacterium
GCTCATTTTCACTTTCCGATGTGAACTTTTTGAGCAAAGCGAGCATCTACTTCAATAGCAGATGTGGATAATGGGAAATATGAAGAAAACAGCGGCTCTTTTATTTGCGATCTTGTCATTTTCGTTTGCGGCGATGGCTCAGGATGCCGGCGTTGTAAAAAAGGATCTGAGCCCGGCGGATGTCGATCGGATCATTAAAAAATTCACGTCCAATGAAGCCGCGTTTCGTGAGGCATTGACGGAGTATGTTTTTAATCGGCAGGCGACGGTGAACATAATCGGCCTCGGCGGTCAGATCGCGGGCACGTATAGACGAGATTCGTATATGACATTCGGTCAGGACGGCTCGCGTTTTGAGAAAGTTCTTTTTTCTCCGATCGCAACCACACCGCCGGGATTCGTCACACCTGAAGATCTCGAAGACCTCGGCGGCGTCAATCCTTTCGCCCTTGAGCCGAAATCGGTGCCGCTATACAATTTTTCGTACGTGGGTGTCGAGCGGATCGACGACTACGATCTGTACGTTTTCGACGTCACGCCAAAGGTGATGCCCGATCCGAAAAAATCAAAACTCCGCCTTTTCACCGGCCGCGTTTGGGTCGACACGCAGGATCTGATGATCTTGAAATCAAGGGGCAAAGCAGTACCCGAGACGAAGGAAAATAAGTTCCCGATCGTCGAAACGACGCGCGATCAGATCGATGGCAAATATTGGTTCCCGATCGATTCCCGAGCTGACGACGATCTCGTCTTCGGCGACGGCAACGTCACACGGATCAGAATGCGTGTGAAATTTACTGATTACAGGCTCGGCCGCTCCGATGTGAAGATCATCGACGTCCCCGATTCGGAGCCCGAACCAGCGCCAACTCCGGCACCGAAGAAGCCGTAGAAATTAAGGTTTCGCCAATTCTTCAGCGATCGCGGCCCGGGTTTGTTCGAGGACTTTCATTAGATCTTCCTCCGAATTGAGCCCGGCCGTTTCGATCGCGGGCAGCAGAACCATTTCGATCTCGCCCGAGTACGCAACTCCGCTTTTCTTGCCCATCATCCAGTCCGTATTTTTGATCGCCACCGGAATTATCGGCGAACCGGTCTGAAACGCAAGGTGAAACGCTCCTTTCTTGAACGGCAACAGCTCGCCCGGCATCGCACGTGTTCCCTCGACAAAAACGCCGAACGAATATCCGTCGTCCATTACTTTGCGTGCCTTTTCCATCGAGCGAAGTGCACGTTCCGGATTCGAGCGGTCGATGGCGATGATATTTACAAAACTCATCCCCTGGCCGAATACCGGCACTTTTAGCAGTTCCTTTTTAGCGACCAGGCCCATTTTTGCTCCGCCATTAAAAAACAGCGTCGCCGTGTCGAGATACGAACGATGGTTAGACGCGAAAACGTAGGTTCGGTCCGGGTCGACATTTTCCCGCCCTTTTACGGTCACGCGGGCGCCGCACGCTCGCAGCCAGGTTTTCGCTCCCCATTTGCAGAGCGGGAATATCCACATCCGCTGGTTGATGATCGACAAAACGATCATCGCAGGTAATGCGATAAATAAAAGCATCGACGCGGCTACGAGCCAACTCCACCAGTAGCGAAGTTTTCCCGCCAGACGCGATTTGTTAGACTCTTTCACAGGAAAGGTCAATTTGGTATTCTCGCTGATGGCATCGGCCATAAAAATCTTTTACCACAGAGACACAGAGACACAGAGGCACGGAGATTAGAATAGAATAATTATGCGCAATCCACGTCGTTTTCGTAAATCGGTTTTCCTGAATTTCTTCTCCGCGTCTCTGTGCCTCAGTGGTGCAATTTTATTTCTCGCATTAACACTCTCGGCGCAGGTGCCAAGCCCGAAGTCGGTTCTCGGATTCAACCCGACGGACGACAAAACAATGGCCGATTGGTCGCAGATCACCAACTATTTCGCCCAGCTCGACAAGGCGAGCAAGAATGTGACGGTCAAGGAGATCGGCAAAACGACGAACGGCAAACCGCTGATCGTCGCATTTATCTCGTCGGCGAACAACATCAAAAATCTCGAAAAATACCGCCAGATGTCGGCAAAGCTCGCCGATCCGCGAACCGTTAATAGCGAAGCTGAACTCGCCGATCTTATAAAAAACGGCAAGACGATCGTCTCCATCTCGTGCTCAATCCACTCGACCGAGATCGTTGCTTCGCAGATGTCGATGAATCTCGCCTACGAACTCGCGACCGCAACCGATGCGGATACGAAAGAAATTCTCGACAATACAATTCTGCTGCTAATTCCGTCACCCAATCCGGACGGCATCGACATCGTCGCCGACTGGTATCGCAAAACTCTCGGAACAAAAAGCGAGGGCACCGCTCCGCCGGAGCTTTATCATCATTACGCCGGCCATGACAATAATCGCGACTGGTTCATGCTCAACCTCGTCGAGACGCAGGCGATCACGAAACTCTTTTGGCAGCAATGGTTTCCGCAGCTTGTTTACGATGTGCATCAGCAGGGGCAAAACGCGTCGAGGTTTATTATTCCGCCATTCTACGATCCGCCGAATCCGCGTGTAAGCCCATCGATCCTGCGTGAGGTCGGGCTGATCGGTTACAAAATGGCGGCTGATCTGCAGGCGAAAAACATCGCTGGCGTCGCGACGAATTCGACCTACGACACATGGTGGCACGGCGGATTTCGCTCGGCTCCGTATTATCACAATTCGATCGGCATTCTCTCGGAGGCGGCAAGCGCGAATCTGATGTCGCCGATCACCGTCAAAAAAGAAGACCTCGCCCGTAACCGCAACACCCGCGGCTTGCCCAATCTGCTCGAAACCGCGACAAATTATCCCGATACTTGGGAAGGCGGCCTATGGCGGCCCGCCGATATCGCGAACATCGAGATGACGGCTTCGCGAAGCCTTTTGCAAATGGCGGCGAAATTCCGTCCCCGTTATCTCCGGAATTTCTACGATCACGGCAAGGCTAATCTACAGCCAAAACCGGAC
>JBBRUA010000404.1:0-2988 GCA_038248245.1 Pyrinomonadales bacterium
GGTCAAGAGGCCCCAGAAAACGCGTCCCTTCCTATTGCCGCCACGCCATAGAACGTAGCAGTCAGTCGCCGAAGTCTCCGAACCGCCATCCAACTCCACGCCAAAATCACAGTCACTAAATCGTTCCGCTATCAACCGCTTTAGAGCAAGGTCTACATCTGCTTCTGAAATATTTTTCGAGGCAAACGTCAACGCCGACTTCAGATCGTCTTTGCCCGACAGCTTAAAACCAAACCGTGGATCGCCCGTGTTATCGATCGAAACACTTATGTCGCCCGGCATCGCTTCGGCAAAGGCAGTTAGCATCGCCTCAACCTCCTTAATTGCCGCAGCCGGATTCGCTTCATCAAAGATCAACATCGAAGCACCGATTTCCGATGCCGTCGCTCCATCGTCATTCAGCGAGAAGAGGAACAATCCCTTAAGTATCAGCTTCGCCTGCAAACGCTTCATGACCGGCGTTTTGGCGACGACCGTCTCATTAAGCTTGTCGAATGCGGCGAATACGTCTTTAAGCGATGCGACCGCACGGATATTCTTCTCAACGCTATCGAAGACCTCGTCTGGAGCTATAAGTGAGTTTGCCGGTCGTCCCATGATCCGGGCACCGGCCTCCGAAGCAAACCCGAGCAGAGCGAATTCGTGCAAATACAAACGGACAAACGGAGCGATCTCCATGATCGACGGATGCAATGGGTAAAGTGAAGAAAAACGCTGTTCACTCCAACGAAATCCGGGCACGACCTGACGGTAATACTCGTAAATTTCATGCAGAACGGTTCGCATCCGTTGATTCTTGGGAAAAATGTGCGAATCGACGATCTTATATAGATGTTCTTGATCCAAATAGTCGATCAAAAAGCTTTTGGTGATCGCGGAATTTGCTCCGTCGGCACCGGCGATGTCGTCGTCGAGAGCGATACCGACGAAGGCCCCGAGAGATTTTGCAGTTTCCGCTATTTCAGCAAGCACCGCACCGTCATCACGCGAAACTCGTTCCGAACGTTCGAAAGCCGTGTCAATAAGTAGTACAAGCGGAGTAACTCCAGTGCTCGATGTCGCCTGCATGAGCAACTCGTTTAGCGAATCGTTCAGATTTCCAGGGTCGATACCGACGATCGGGCTGACCGCGTATTTTAATTCCTCGACTAAGGTTGGATGTGTGCCGCGGCGAATAATCGCGACGGGAAACTGCCGCCGGGCTAATCCGTGAGCGGTCGAGCCGACGAGCGGGTCTGAGATACGGGAGCGTAATTCAGGCTGGGAAAGCAACGCTCCGAGCGTCGCGAGGAAGTGGCTCTTTCCGACACCGCGAAAACCGGCGATTGCGCTTGCCGCTCCTTTTGCTGAAGAAACATTTCCGATCCGATTTAGCCATTTGGCCATCATATCGGAGGTCACGTCGGTAAAATGATAGCCAGAGACAGTCTGTGCAGGATCGGCACCGAAGTTCACCAAACTTCCATGCGAGCGAACTTCGACAATATCCTTTACCTTTTCCTCAATGCGTCTCATCGTTTAACGTGATCAATTTCGATCTGCTGACAGAATGATGTAACCAATAACTGCTAGGCTTTAGGCGCGGAGAGATCCGACGCACGCCGATCATCATTTTAACAAGTTTTATCGGTAAAGAAAACAGATTTATTTGATAATAATCGTGTGAGAACTTTTTCTTAGGCAAGCACCACATATCACAACGTGCGAGGCGTTTTCTGCATCATAGAAATGTTGATTTACAACAGCGTTTAGGAATAATATTGTGGTTTCGGTGAATGTTTGTCTTGGAGGCAGAATATGAAAAAGGAATTAGGTCGTAAGGTCAGTGCGTTCGCGGTGATCTCGAGCGTTTGGTTGACATCGTTCGCGGTGCTGCCGTTGGGGGTTTTTGGTCAGGACAGCACGGGCTCGACTGCGGAGGTAAAACAGGAGAAAAAGTCTAAAAATAAAAAAGATAATAAAAATGAAGCAAAACCGACGGCCACACCCTCCGGCCCGAAACCTCTTTCACCGAATGAAGACCCCTCGCAGATCGGTAAGCGAAAGATCAATAACGGCAGCGACAAGTTTTTTGGCTGGCTCGGCGGTTCAAAAGCAGAGGAAATGGCCATTGGCCGCCGACTTTCGCTAGAAGTCGAACAGCAGTCAAAACTTGTAGAGGATCCGATGATAACGGAGTACATAAACCGCGTCGGTCAGAATATCGTTCTCCACTCCGACGCCAAAGTGCCGTTCACCATAAAGGTCATTGATAGCGACGAGGTAAACGCGTTCGCCCTGCCGGGCGGATTCTTTTACGTGAATCGCGGACTTATTTTAGCGGCAGACAACGAAGCGGAATTGGCGGGCGTCATGGCGCACGAGATCGCCCACGTCTGTGCCCGTCATGCGATGGAGAATCAGGGTAAAGGCACTTTCATTAACTACGCAGCAATCGCCGGTATGATCTTCGGCGGCCCCATAGTTAGTGGAGTTTTACAAAATGGCGGAGGTATTCTCGCGGGTCTGGCATCGCTAAAGTTTTCACGCGGAGCGGAAATGGAGGCAGATAAACTCGGCGTTCAGTATCTGTACGCCTCGGGTTACGATCCGCAGGCAATGTCGACGATGTTCGAGAAACTTGCTTCTCAGAATAAGAAAAAACCAGGCTCGCTCGCGAAACTGTTCTCAACGCACCCGCAATCACTCGACAGACGCGACGACAGCCTCCAGCTTGTTTCACGCTTTCCGGAACGCGAAGAGTACGTAATGAGCACCTCGGAATTCCAGCGGGTCAAAGCTCATCTAATGAAGCTAACCAACGCCAAGGCAAATATTAAGGGTGATTTTGATGAAGCTGGCGATGCCAAGCCGACGCTTAAAAAACGTCAGCCCGATTCGATCGATCCTGCCGACGCGAATACGCCGGACTCCGGAACAAGCTCATCCGACGGCCCCCCGAAACTCAAGAAACGCGGCGAGGAACCTACCGCTCCGCAGCCATCACCA
>JBBRUA010000405.1:0-2977 GCA_038248245.1 Pyrinomonadales bacterium
GAATGTAGGGCCCGAAGATGTAAAACCAGAATCGAGGGCGGCTGACATTTAATAGAAACCGGAGATCTGGCATTGGGTTATTATATAGTTTTGGCGAGATGACCGCACTTTGTCTCGGCGAGCCTTAGATTTTAATGAGATCAAATTATTCGTTAACATTGGCGATCGCGGCTTTGCTGATCATTCTTGAGGTTTCGGCATTCTTCATGGTCAATGTGCCGCTACCGGCGTGGTCGTACTGGTTTTCAGGTGTGAACGTCATTCTATTTGCCGTGCCGGCGTTCTGGGCGACGCGGCGGTGGTTGGGGTGGACGGATGCGGTTGTTTTGTGGGCGATTCTTGGCGTTTACGCTTTGTTGATCGAGACCTCAGCAATCTTTACGGGTTTTCCTTACGGGCATTTCGGGTATTCGGAATTGTTAGGGACGAAGCTGTTCGGCGTCACGCCGTGGACGGTTTTTTTGGCGTGGACTCCGTTGATAATCGGGGCGTATGCGATCGCACGGATTTGCTTCGGAAATGCGGTTTTTCGTATCGTTGCCACCGCCGTGATCGCGACCGCCTTTGACCTAGTACTCGATCCGGGAGCGGTCAGGCTCGGCTTTTGGAAGTATGCCGACAGTTCCGGATTTTACGGTGTTCCGCTTTCGAATTTCGTGGGATGGCTCGTTACCGGTTCGCTCGCGGCGATTTTGATCGAGGTTTTTCTCAGCAAGGTCAAACCGCTGCTTCGGGCGCCTGTTCAGCTCGCATCTAGTTCGTTCCTGATCGTTTTTTTCTGGACGGCGATCTCGGCCTTTGGGGCGATGCTCTGGCCGGCGGTGATCGGGATCGTGATCGTGCTCGGCTTTGCGGTATTTTGGGTCAGGAATTTTTATCGTTTTGATGAAATGATCGTGCTCGTCGCGGATGACGGGACGCCGCTGGCGACGCAGGCAAAGGCGACGGTCCACGATGGTGACACGCCGTTGCACTCGGCCTTTTCAGTATTTTTATTCAATGATCGGGGTGAATTACTTTTGCAGAGACGTGCCTTGAGCAAGAAAACCTGGCCGGGCGTTTGGTCGAATTCGTGCTGCGGGCATGTGATGCTGCATGAAAAGACGATCGATGGGGCTAAACGCCGTTTGAAATTTGAGCTCGGCATCTCGGGCGTGAAACTGGAATTGATCCTCCCGGATTTTCGATATCGCGCGGAAAAAGACGGCGTCGTCGAGAATGAGATATGTCCGGTCTTCGTCGGGCGAACCGGTAAGCTGCCAAAACCGAACCCCGACGAGGTCGCGGAGACGAAATGGGTCGACTGGGAAGAATTTCGTGCGACGATCTCCTTGCCGGAAAGCGGTATCTCACCATGGGCGGTCGAAGAGGTCGAATTGCTGGCGGCAAGCGAAAAATTCCAGAAATTCTCTTTGCACAAGCCCGCAGGATAGTGAGGGCGTAATATTCAAGCTGAGTGAAAAGAAACTTTCCCGCAGTCACGCAAAAGTGAATTCGAAAAATTAGGGTTAGATATATATGTTAGTCTGGTCGTGAAGAGATAAATTTGGGGAGAAATTACGTTATGAAGAAGATCATTTCAATTGTTCTATTGGCGGCGTTTGCGGTGATGCCGGTTGGGGTTTTTTCGCAGAAGGGCGGTTTCGGCGAGATGAAGCAGCTTCAGTCACCGCAGAACCCGAAACTTGGGTTTATCATCCACGGCGGAGCGGGCGTGATCACGAAACAGACGATGACGCCCGAGAAAGAAAAGGCGTATCGGGCGAAGCTCGAGGAGGTCGTGCTGGCCGGTTATAAAGCTTTGCAGTCGGGCAAGTCGAGCCTTGACGCTGTCGAACTGGCGATCAGGATGATGGAAGATTCGCCGCTGTTCAATGCCGGGAAAGGGGCAGTTTTTACTAACGAAGGTAAGAACGAACTCGATTCATCGATCATGGACGGCAAAACGTTGGCCGCCGGAGCGGTTGCCGGGCTTCACCATGTAAAGAACCCGATCACACTCGCCCGGGCCGTGATGGAAAAGAGCCCGCACGTTATGATGTTCGGCGACGGAGCCGAAAGGTTCGCGAAGGAACAGAAGATCGAGATCGTGGAGGAGAAATATTTTTTCACGCAGGATCGTTATGACGGCTTGCAGAAGGTTTTGAAAGAGGAAAAGGAAAAGGTTGAAAAGGGGAAGCCTGCCGTTTCGTCGGCCGACTTGCCCGCCTCGCAGGAACCGCGGAATCGATTTGGGACCGTCGGAGCGGTCGCTCTTGATAAGGACGGGAATTTGGCGGCCGGAACTTCGACCGGCGGGATGACGAATAAGCGATACGGCCGGGTCGGCGACGCTCCGATCATCGGTGCCGGAACTTACGCAAACAACGACACGGCGGGCATTTCCGCGACAGGTTGGGGCGAGTACTTTATCCGTCTCGGCGTTGCCCGCGACATCTCGGCACTTATGGAATACCGCGCTTTACCGGTGCAAAACGCCGCCGATATGGTCATCAAAACCAAACTCCAAAACCTCGGCGGCGACGGCGGAGTGATCGCAATGGACAAATTCGGCAACATGGCCGTCTCATTCAACTCGGAAGGAATGTACCGAGCGTACATCGACGCGAGCGGGAAGCCGGTAGTTGAGATATACAAGTAGTAAAAAGTGGAAGAGTAGAAAGGTGTAAAAGGGAAAAGGAGAAAAGCTGAAAGAGAGGAAAAATGAGACGGAATGGGCGTTGAGAGATTTGAGGATCTGATAATTTGGCGGGAGGCGGTGAAGTTTGCTCGAGAGATCTATGAGTTGACTGATAGGCCTGGAATAATGACCGATTATGGTCTGAAGAATCAGTTGCGAAACGCAGTTGTCTCGATCTCAAGTAATATTGCGGAAGGTTTTGAAAGGCGATCACGGAAGGAGTACCTTAATTTTCTTAATATTGCTAAGGCTTCGTGTGGCGAGGTGAGAAGTCAACTGCACGTTACCTTTCAAGTC
>JBBRUA010000406.1:0-2938 GCA_038248245.1 Pyrinomonadales bacterium
GCCCACGGTTCCGCCTTTGGAGGAGTTAACGGTAAAGTATTCGAGATTTTGGCGAGTCCGGCGGAATGGTTCGTCGGCCTGGACATAAACGTCGTATTGATTTGTGCCTTCGCTGAAGGTCGAGACGCGTTGTCCGGCTGCTGCAATATTCAGGGCACGCGAAATATCTCCCGCCGCGACGCCCAGATCGGCGGCACGCACGCGGTCGATAACAAATCGGACCTCCGGCGTTCCTAAATCAATCGATGTATCCGGATCGCGAAACGCCTGGTCCTGCTTCAGTTTCTCGAGTATTGTGTTGGCATACTCGTTCAACTTTTCCATGTCAGGCCCGGCAATGAAGTATCCAATACCTGAACCGCCGCGGCCAAGGCCGATGCTGCCGGCGATGGACGACGAAGCCGAGACTGAGACGCGATAATCTTTTGAAGAATATTTCTTGGTCAACTGCCGAGTTTGAGCAATAACGTCCGCCTGCGATTTGCTGCGCTCACCGACGGGTTTAAGGCTGACATTGATCGTCCCTGCACTGCCCGAACCGCCGCCGCCCCATCCACCGGCAAGAACCATTGTATTTTTGACCTCAGGCAGTTGCTCCCGCATATCACGCGCAATACGGTCAAGAATCGATTGTGTAGCTGAAAGCGAGGTTCCCTGCGGGCCACGAATACTCACCTGAAACAAGGATTCATCCTCGTCCGGCAAAAATGCCATACCTACGAATTTATAAAGAGGATATATGGACGCGACCGTTATGACACAGATCAAAACAACTGCCCAGCGGAACCGCATTGAGATCTTCAGCAACCAAGTGTAAGTCCCGTCGATCTTGCTGTAGAACCAACCATCTTTCGAATCATGTCCCGTCTCAAGTTCGGGATGCTGGACGATAAATTCGTCACCGTTCAGTTCATCTTCGGCAACACGAACGCCGCGATCATTTTTTTCAATGTGCTTCTTCTTCTTGATCCATCGCGCCGCTAACATTGGCGTAAGTGTAAATGAGACGATCAGCGAAACTGCGATCGCGGCGGCTGAGGTCAGGCCGAACGAAGACATGAATCGGCCTACAATGCCCGTCATAAAACCGACCGGAATGAATACCGCAAGCAGAGAAAGCGTCGTCGCGAGCACGGCGAGACCGATCTCACGCGTACCTTCGACCGCCGCCTCCATCGGGTCCATTCCCTTTTCTTCGACAAAGCGGTAGATGTTCTCGAGCACCACGATGGCGTCGTCTATAACGATGCCGACCATTAGGGTCAGTGCGAGCATCGTCATCTGATTCAGCGTGTAGCCGAGAGCGGCGATGACCGCGAACGAAGCGATAATGGAGACCGGGATTGCGAGGGCGGCGATTATTGTAGAGCGGAAATTCCAGAGAAAGAAGAAAACGATGAGCGCCGCAAACAGGCCGCCGAGAACAAGATGCTCCTCGATGGCGTGTAGCGAATTTTCGATAAACTCTGACTGGTCACGAATGACTGCGACCTTAAGATCCGGAGGCAGTGTAGGGATGATCGTCGCCATTCGGGATTTGACCTGGTTTATCACAGAAACTGTGTTCGAACCGGACTGTTTGCGAACGCCGACCGAAACAGACTGCGTGCCGTCGAGCGAGATCGCCGTGCTCGCGGTCACGCCGCCTTCCTCGACGCGACCGATATCCTTGAGCTTGATCGGGAATCCATTGACCGTCGCAATGACTATCTCATTGAACTCTTCAATGTTTTTTAGTTTACTAAGCGTTCGAAGCCCGACGGTCTTCGCACCCTCGACCAAAGTCCCACCCGGTAGCTCCTGATTCTGAGCCGTTACAGCGGAGGTTACCTGGGTCACCGACAGGTTGTAAGCACGCAAACGGTCCGGATTTACAAAGAGCTTGATCTGCTTTTGCCTCCCGCCAAAGATGACGACCTCACCTACGCCGTCTGCCGACTCGATCTTGTCCTTGATCAAAGTCCCGACCATATCGGTCAGGTCAACGATATTTCGCGGGGCACTGATAACGTACTGCAAAATCGGTTGCGAGTCGGGATCACTCTTACGGGCAACGGGTGGGTCGGCGTTCTCGGGCAAACGGTTCACGACGCCGCTGAGCTTTTGCTGGATCTCCTGATACGCTTGGTCCGGGTCTTTTTCGAGATTGAAGGTCAGAGTAATATTCGAGCCGCCTCGCGATGATGACGAACGCATTTCATCGACACCGGGAACTGTGTTAAGGGCACCCTCGATGACATCGGTGATCTCGGTCTCCATTTCTTCGGGAGCCGCACCGGTGTTATTTGTCGAAACGGAAATGGTCGGTAGATCGATCTTCGGAAACCGGTCGACGCCAAGCGTGAAAAAGCTAAAACCACCGACAACCGTCAAAAACATGACGATCACGGTTGCAAAAACCGGCCGATGGACGCAAATTTCAGCTAGCCACTGCATAAATCTCTATGAACTGACATTTGCTCCCTCAAAGAGCTTATCCAAATTGCTCGTAGCGACTGTTTCGTCTGCACCGATGCCGGAAAGCACCTGATAGGAATCGCCTTCTTCAATCCCGACCTGAACGACCCGAAGTTTTGCGACGCCTTCTTGGATGACAAAAACGCGGAACGACTGTGTTGCCTCGTCGTTATAAACTGCCGATTTCGGCACGAAGACAGACGAACTGCCGCCATCTTTATTGATCGTTGCGGTCACGAACATTCCGCTTCGCAGCGCGTTATCGCCATTTTCGATCTTTGCTTCCACGACGGCCGCCCGTGATGAAGCATCGAGGGCCGGATTGATCGCAGTCACCATCCCCGCAAACTTTCGGTCTTTGTACGCATCAACCTCAACCGAAACGCCTTTGCCGATAGCGACTGATGGAACATCTGCCTCGGCAACCTGTATCTGAACTTTTATCGGATTCGCCCGCAGAATCGTGGCGACGATCGACGCC
>JBBRUA010000407.1:0-2913 GCA_038248245.1 Pyrinomonadales bacterium
AACTCTTGTTCAGCAGTCGAAAATTCGAAGGTACCGTGGTTTATTTCAATGATATCGCGAAAGGCGGCGTGGCCATTTTTGCCATTGCATTCGGCATCGACGATCTTGCCTACGTTGAATGCGACGTTCGCGAGATGCAGGTCGGATTTGATCACCAGAAGGCCGGTCATCTTCGCACTTTCGATGACTTGAACGGCGTCAAAAATACTCACGTAGGCGAGATTGCCGGCGAATGTAACGTCGGTTCGGACCTTCTGAGGCTTCTTGTCGCGGGCAGCTGCGAAATCCGGACGGCGGGCACGGCGAATTGCCTCGAGGCCCGGGGCGACCGATACGCGCGGATCGAGCAGTTTCGCTTCCTGCAAGCGATCGTAGGCGAGGTCGAAATCTTCGCGGCCGATGTAAAGGCTGACTAGGGCGAGACACTGACGTGCGGCCTCGTTCAAATTCTTTTGGCGAACGCAGATGTCACGCATCTTTTCGCGAAGCCCGATCGACCGCGGGCTTCGCTCCAGAGCATCGCGAAGCAGTTTGATCGCCTTGTCGGGTGAGCTGTATTTGACAAAAAGATCAGCGTCGAGCAGCACCGATTCGATCGATGTCTCAGTAAACGGTATCGTCGGTTCCTCTAATGTCTGATTGAGATTCATTGCGTTTTTGGGATGATCAAAAATGTTCAACACTTTAATCTAGCACAAAAGGCCCGATAATTCACTAACTTTTCAAACGATGCGGGTCAATAAAAAACGGCAAGGATCGAGATCCTTGCCGTGTTGTTTTCCGACGATAGCGGTGCGAGATCCGAACTAGAAATCGAAGCGAAGCCCGAGACGTATTTCGCGCTGGCGATAAGTTCGAGTCGGCACTAGGAAGTTAGCCCGTGCGAGCTCCTGCGTTGCAGTCGGCGCGGTGCCGTCACTTCGCAAGGCGGCGAAGTTGATGAACTCCGAACCATAGCTGAATTTTGCAGCATTCAGAATATTGTTGAATTCAATCACCGGACGGAAACGATATCGCTCGGCAACCTTAAATTCACGTGTCACATTCAGGTCGAACGTGAAAAGGCTCGGGCCGGTGCCTGAGTTTCGCGGCAGATTACCGCTCTTTGCCCCGATCGGCTGCAGTGAGAACTGAGCGATCAGTGCATCGGGTACGGGCGAGCCTGGTTTTCTGAATTTAATATCTTTTAGATTGCCGCTGAAGTTTAAACGATCAGTGCTGACATCGTCGAGATTACGGTCCGTGCCGCCGGCACCGAGATTGAAGCGACCCGGGCTGCCCCAACGAACAAGCGGAGAAAACCTAAGCCGGCCAAACCAATATGGCGTTTCGAATGAACCTGTGACGGCCAACCGATGCCGGCGATCCTGTAGATTTCGTGTAAATTCACGGTTGAAATCGCCGTTGATCTCCGCGTTCGAGGTGTTGTTGAGACCGTCGTCCTGGGTGCTCGACAGCGTGTAGGCGACGCGGAATGAGCCGCGGAAACCCGCACCGAGCTTGCGATTGCGGCTACGCATCTCGAGGATCAATCCCTGGTAAAACGCATTCCCGCGTGAACCGATCCGTGATGTCTCCTCAACCGTTTGATCGGGGCGGAATCGAGCGATTGCTGCGAGCGCGATGCCGATCGGTCCGCCGGTCGAGTTGTTATTCTGCCCTGTAACGGCGATCGCCGGTGCGGTTGAGCTGGTGTTTATCGTGTTCAGATTGACGAAGCAGTTGACGGTACTAGTTGTACAAGGTGTCGGCACGGCCGGATTTGGATTGGCAACCGTTGACAAACCACTGCCGTCAGCCGTATTCGTGCCGAGGTAAAACGTATAGCGTCTCGTCGGGGAGAGATCGAATGGATTTGCCACGAGATACGACGTCCAGTCTGCAAAGCCCGACGGAAGCCGCGGTGCGTTCGGGTTCGAATCGCGCCATAGATGGACAGTTTTATTCCAGGTATAATTCGCCTCAAATACCCAGCCTTTGAGCACCTCGCGTTCGAATCCGACGTTGAACTGATAGCTCTCAGGTATCTTCAAATTGGAATCGACCGAGCGAAGCGGATTGCCCTGGCTGGACAGATTACCGACCGTAAATCCAGTGTTTGAATTACACGGCAAGGTCGTGACAATAGTCGCACATGCGGCTACGACTAACGCACGCAACTCGGTGGTCGACGGGTAACTGTTTGGAAAGGCAGCCGAGATCGCATTAAGAACCGGTATTCGCCGGGGATCAGTGGCCGCGGTGCCGATCCGGTTCGAATCAAACGAAACCAATGTTCCGCCGCTGTTCTGGATCGAATCGCCGACGGTGCGGAGCAAGACGCGGTTGTAGAAAATACCCGTTCCGAAGCGGATGACGCCTTTACCCTTCTTGAACGGGTCCCAGGCGATGCCGAAACGAGGCCCGAAATTATTGTTGTCCGATACTGCCGTTTCACGTTCATACCGCAGGCCGGCACTGATCGTGACGTTAGACCATGGCTTGAATTCGTCGTTGAAGAACGCTCCGTAATAGGTATTCTCGACATTCTGGGCGGTGCCGAAATTTTGGCGGTAACGCGTGACCTGATTGTTTGAAAACTGAATAACGCTGCCGAAATTGAATGTTCCCGTCGCGTCGCCTAGACCAAGAACTTTCGATACGACCCTCTGAACGTCAGCCCCGCCTTTGAATGTGTGGTTGCGCCATGTGTAGGTCAGCGAATCTTGAATTTGGAAGCGAGTCTCGGTACGCGAATCGGAAAAATTTGAAGAGGTGCTCGTGGTTGAATTTCCGGCGATCAAAGTCTGAACACCATTCGTTACCGGATTGCGAAAACTGACGAGAACGACAGGATCGAGCGGGCTGGCTGTTTGGAAACTCGGCTGAAACTTAGACCACTGGGCACGGATCTGATTGACAGCAACTGCCCCG
>JBBRUA010000408.1:0-2906 GCA_038248245.1 Pyrinomonadales bacterium
GCGAGGTAATCGTTGACGGTAATGACGTTGACGCCGCGGCCCGTCAAGCCGTTCAGATATGACGGCAAGGTCGCAACGAGCGTCTTTCCCTCACCCGTACGCATCTCAGCAATGCGGCCTTGATGCAGAGCCACACCGCCGATCATCTGCACGTCAAAGTGACGCATGCCGGTAACGCGTCGCGAGCCTTCGCGAACGGTCGCAAATGCCTCGGGCAGGATCTCGGTCAAGATCGCCTGCTCAGCCTTGCGGCGTTCCGCTTTGTCCTCAATACCATTTAAGGCATTGGCAATTATCTCTTTGAACTTCGGAGTCTGTGCCTGCAATTCGGCATCAGACATCGCCTCGATCTTCGGCTCCCAAGCCTGTATTTGAACCACGACCGGCTTAACATTTTTCAAAAAAACGTCGCTGCTCGATCCAAAAATTTTCTTAACTAACTTATCTGCAAAACTATTAACTGCCATGATTTCCTCTTGATTCGGAGTTGCGTAAATTACGTGCTAATTACACGACGTCAGCAAACGTTAAAGATTGCCCGAATGTGCGCTCTCACGCAACTCCTACTAATAAAAACCTATTGAAAATGGCGAGGTTGGAATTTATGAAATGGACTCCCGCCCTACTTTGCGTCTGATGCAAGCAGCGTGTCGAGTGATCCGCGAGGAAGGCGTGAAACAATGAATACCTGATTACCAAGAGTACTTGCTTGTGAGTTCTCGTAAAGGTTCTGGGGTAAAAAGTTTGTGGATCGAATTGCCTTGGACTTTATATGACCGTTTAATAGATCGGCCAGAGCAGCAGACCCTTGCTGGGTATGCTGCTCTAGTATCAGTGTCAGCTTAAGTCCTCGGCCAGACAGATCGAAGCTGATATAGGATTTGTTATTACCACTAGATAGTTTGTTTAGAAGACTTTCATCAAAACTATCGATAATTGCCGAAGCAGCACGACTCAACTCGCTTGGCCTGTCCGAGCTAGTTGTAGTTCCTAGCCCTTTCGCAACCGAAAAGCCGCAATCATTTCCAATAAAGTTACCGTCATAACCGTAACTGGATGGCAACTGCTTACAATTCTGAAGGTTCTTTATTAGCTTAGAAAAGGCCGACTCAATATTTTCCAGCAGATGATCAACCCTCTCTGATTCAGAATGATCCGGCTTATTATCAAGGTCATCCTTGACCTCGATCTCATCTTTTACATTGAACTGCTTCGTCATCGCCGCCTGGGCCATGACCTGCGGCGTGGCGCCGACGAGCACTAGGCCGAGGTAGACGCCTAGGGTTGCGAGGACGAGGATAGAGTTTTGATGTTTACGTGTGGTCACTTTCCGGTAGTCAATTTTGTTTTATCGAGTTGGGCCGCACTATTGTCATCCTTCTTTGATTCGGCCAGTTTGCGTTTGATCATTTCGAGGACTTCGGCCTTCGGCATCGCAAAGTTTAACAGGAATGTTTTTCCGTCGAAAGTCGTTGAGGCTTTATCCAGAAATATTTTCTCATCGCCATCGGTCGTCATTTTCCCGATGCTGATCAATGAATTCAGGCCGCTGGCTGCAGTTTTGGCGGTGTTCTCGTCTTTCTGGTCGGCCTGGATCGTGAATTTGAAATTGTCATTGTCCTGAATGACCGTGATCTTAACTTTTTTTACACCGACAGTGTGCAGATAGCCCAACCAACCGCTGTCACCGACGCGAAGGATGCCTTCCTGCGTCAACTTTGCCATTTCGGCACTCACATTGTTACTCGCAACCGTCTCCACAGGTTTTGGGTTTTTCAGGACGATGGTTTTCGTATCCTTGCCATCCTTATCCTTCCCATAGCCGAGATCACCTGTTACCACTACCTTATAGATCGCGTCAGGCGTAATAACCGCACTATTTGCTTTCGTCTTTTCGGCAAAATCACTGAGCGGCCGCTTATTTAAATAGACGCCGTTTTTATCTGGCTTCGCATCTCCCACGGTCTCGTCAACCGGATCGACCTTTGGGGTAGGAGCGGTATTCGCTCCCCCAAATCCTGGGATACCTTCTCCCGGTTTGCCGGGGCGATCAACGACCTTTCCGCCGGGGCGGCGTTTTGCGATCGGAGTATTTGCTCCTGTTCCGGGATCGTCAAAACCGCCCGGCAATGGGCCGTCGATCACGTCGTCATTACGTTTTGGGGGATTTGGTTTTGTGTCGAGAACGCTGCGTCCTGGCCGGTAAGGCCGTGTTGTCGGCGGTATGCCGATCGGGTTGCTCGACGGAATTCCGGGAGCCAGAAAGCCCGGTTCAATAGCCGTTGCATTGGTCTGGGCGTCCAGTAACTGCTGATGTTGAATCGGGTTAGCAATGGCGAAATAACCTTCGGGATAGCTAAGCTTGGCACTTTCCGGTGCGACCTCGATATAGGTTATCTCGGCGTCACCTAGATCGGTCTTTTCGTAGTCGGCATCAACGTATTCGCGATCCGTTCCGAAAAGCAACGCACCGATGTAAACAGTGTCCAAAACCTGACAAAAGCTGCCGACGAGCGGGCTGTCACAGCCCTTCATCGTCAAAAGTGAGCCCTGCGCGAAAACGATCACCGCAATTAAATTGACGACCACCGACATGCCGATTATCTTATAAATGCGCGGCGAAATAGTCCAACTTTTGATCTCGTACGTGCCGAAAAGATCGCCTTCCTGCACAGGCTGTGCGACCGGTTCCTGCTCGTATAATGACTGCTCAAACATATAACTTATATAAAACGTCCGCGTCGGCCGGTAATAATTGCCTTAAAAAATTAGACGCTTTGCAATGCATAAAAGGTTGCGGTGCAATTTCTAATTTTATCACTTCACGCGTGGGTTTGGAAAGATTAGACATTCTCCCCGTTTATCACTAATATTCATCTCAATGTCACGCTCCCGAAATAACGACC
>JBBRUA010000409.1:0-2903 GCA_038248245.1 Pyrinomonadales bacterium
CCGAGTAATAATCTATTTACAAACCTAAGCGGGTTGGGTAATAATAATCTATGCCGCCTGTGCTGCGACAAAGCGGATTTAGCCTGATGATTTACACCAGAGACCATGAACCGATGCACGTTCACGTTTGGTATCAAGGCAATGAAGCTGTTATTCGATTTGTAACCGAGATCATTCTTTTGGAAGAACAGGGTTTTAACCGTCAGCAAATCAGACGCGCTGTGGCAATCGTCAGGCAAAACAGAGAGTTTTTGATTGCGAAGTGGAGGGAGATATATGGATAACTACAGTGAAGAAATCGGAATGACCGAAAGCGAATTTGAGCGTCAGCACAAAGAAGCGTCAGAGCGCGGAGCAGAAAAGCTCGAACGACTTCCGAAAGCCGCCGCCGCTCATTACGACAAAACATCAAAGCGAATGGTGTTAGAAATGCAAAACGGCGTTACTCTGCTGGTTCCGATTCATCTTATACAAGGCTTGCAGACCGAAGATGAGAAAGCCTTGAGTGACTTTGATTTGATGAGCAAAGGTTCACAAATTCATTGGCACGATCTAGATGTCCAGTTTTATATTGAAGACTTGCTGAAAGGCGCATTCGGAACTCCGAAATGGATGAACTCAATCAAGGAACATTTAGCGGAAATCGGACGCAAAGGCGGTTCTCGAAAATCCGAAATAAAAGCGAACTCATCGCGTGAGAACGGAAGAAAAGGAGGCCGTCCATCAAAGAAAGCGGCATAGAATCATCAGTTTATGAAATATTGGGGTCCGGCCTGCAAAACTGCAATTCTTTATGCGGCTTTGTATAGTTCGATCGTGTGTGCGACCAATGTTGCTGTTTCGGGGTCGGTGAGCAGACGGCGGAGTCGGATCTTCGGCTGACTGGCGAGCTATTGAGCCAGGTTATATCGGCGAGGATCGTGGCAAAACCCGCCCTCGACCTCTATTCTTAATTTCCTTGCCATAACTAAGTTTTAATCGCTATCATAATTCAACACCATGAAAAAGAATTGCAATATTGCAGACCTGACCCCGATTTGGTTTTATGTCGCCTTTTCGATCTTTCGCGACGAGAACCGCCCGATGCAGTACCCGTACACCAGCAGCTTCACAATCATCAACGGATGATACGGCCGCCGCCCCCGCCCGTCCCCCTTCTCGTACTTCGCCATGATCGGCTTCAAATCCAACTCATCCACCACATCGCTGACAAACTCCACCAAATGCCCCTCCGGCAACCACTCCCGTATATCCGGCGGCATCAGCATCATTTGCTCCGGCTCATACCTTATAAAAACTTTGCTCATGCCCCTATTTTAAACCATTTTCCCTTATCCTGTTATCTGCTATTATCCCGACAGGCTCCTAGGGGAAATGGGATTACACTCCTCGGTTCCGTGCGTTAGGTTCGAACCCCAAATAAAAGAGGCCGGGATGAATCCCGGCCTCGACTAAGTTGAACCGTTACCGGCAGAACTAATTGACGTCCCAGCCATTTACAGGCGTGTCGGTCGTAGCTCCCCATTCATAGGTCTGGAGTGCTCCATCGCTTGAGCGAAGAATATAGTAGTAACAGTTATCCGCATTGGTATTATCGCGGCGATATACCGCGATATCGGTCTTTCCGTCACCATCATAATCGCTTTGAGCGATAAACTCCGTAAAGCCGGTTATGGTACGTCCAAAGTCCCTGTAGGTCATGGCACCTGTTCGCGTTAGGAGTGACCACCTTAGTTGACTAGAGATGACGTTAACGACCATAAAGTCGCTCTTGCCATCGCCATCATAATCGCCCGGGACGATCAATGCGGTACTCGTTCCCCAGTTAATATACTCTACTCCGAAATCAGACGATCTCAGCAATACAAACTGGCCTTGTCCCGAAGCAGTCGGACGAACACGTTGAAGGGCAAAATCGAGTTTACCGTCGCCGTCAAAATCTCCGCGGTTCGGGAAGAGATCACTCGACGCGTTATTTCCCCAAGGAACATAAGTAATGTTCCCGCCAGGATTATTCAGTGATCCTTTATAGTAATAGTAACACTGGCCCCCCGGTGGGAATACCGGACAACGGAACACTGCCGGATCAGCTTTACCGTCGCCGTCATAGTCACCCACGACGGTGGGATTGTCGCCCGTTATGCCGAAATCGATCTCCGAAACGGTACTGTTAGTGCTATTAAGAACGTAAAAGAACGCGCCGCCCGGGCCGGACGCTGCATTGCTTCGCCACACGGCTACGTCAGCTTTACCGTCACCGTCGTAATCTGTCGGGACGAAGATCTCATTAGCAGTACCGGTACCAAAGGGGACGACGGTTGCTGTATTGGTTCCGCTGTTGTTGATCCACCATACCCGCGAATTGCCGGGCGTACCCAAATTCTCGGTTGGGGTTTGCCGGAAGAACTCGCCGCGTTTTGCGTCAACCGCGTTGTTCATGAGTATTTCTTCGCCGGTAAGAGCCGATACAGTAGTCCTACCGACGACGTAATCCGACTTTCCATCACCATCAAAGTCATTCTTGACCGGGCCAGTCGGACCGGCAGTACCCGTTAGATTAAGGCTGGCAGCCGTGATCGAACCTAAGTCGCCTTCGCCGCCGTCACGTACGCGTAGCGTCCATGTGCCGTTCGGATTTGCCACACCGGCAAATACCGGGGTGATCAATGTGTTTGCACCGGTCAACGGTGCTGAAGCTCGGTAGATTCCTGCAGCTACCGGTACAGCACCGGTTGCCGTTGTTGCCGCCTGCCAGAATGTCGGCGTTGCGGGGGCAGAATCGCTAAAGACGTACGGCCCGCCAAAATTAGAATCGTCGCCGCACGCCGTTGCGGTCGTTCCGTTTGCCTGTTTCACAAGATTTGCGGTGGTCGTGCCGTCCGGTGCAATCAATGTGATCTCCA
>JBBRUA010000410.1:0-2900 GCA_038248245.1 Pyrinomonadales bacterium
ATATCTTCCCGTTCCGTCGTATTCGGGGTATTTCGTAAACTTGGGAATGCCAATTGAATCTTCACGGGTGATTTCATCCCAATCCATTTTTTGAATGTGAATGGGTATGAGTTCCATCACTTTAACTTTTTCGATTGAAGGTTTAGATCCGGTGCCGCAATGCCAAACAGAACTTTGAACCCATGAGTTCGATCCTCTATCAAACCACTCAAAACCTATATATGGAGAGAAATTGCTATCAAAATAAATCGTACTTGTTCCGGTGTTAACAATTTGAGGTTCTATTTCATAGAAACTTTCATAGTTCGCCTGCAAATTCTTCCAACCAATCCTCGTATCCTTGTCTTGGGCCGAAACACCTAAAACACATACCAACAGAAAGATGAGTGTGAGCTTTGTAAGTCTCATCGGCTACTTCCAGATCTCCTGAATATTCAACGTAAAGCCTTTGAGAAGGTCTCCGCCTTCGATCTCTGTCGGGTTTTCCAGAACTTCGACGGCGTCGTCCGGACGATAGACATAGACGCGGCGTTTGGCGGCGTCGATCAGCCAGCCGAGCGATGCTCCGTTTTCGATGTACTCTTCCATCTTGGCCTCAAGTTTCTTTAGAGAATCGGATTCAGATTTAAGTTCGACGACGAAATCAGGACAAACGGGAGCGAATTTTTTTCGCTTGACCACCGGTATCGCATTCCATTTTTCCAATGTCATCCACGACAGGTCAGGCGAACGCATTGCTCCATTCGGCAGGCGGAAAGCGGTCGAGGAATCAAAGCCCTCGCCGGTTCCGTCTTTTTCAACCCAAATCCCAAACTTAACGTTTAGCTTAAAGTTCTTAATTCCCGTTTCCGCTCCCGTCGGTGCCATGATCTCTATATCTCCGTTCTTATCCATTTCGATGCGCATCTCGGCGTTGTCTTGGCAAAAATCAAAAAATTCGTCTTCGCTAAGCTTCTTAGACTTTGCCCCGAAATCCAGGCGGAGCTCCGGGGTCCATTCCTGGATCATGCCGCCGACAATACTCGTATCCACCGTTATCGAATTCATAAAACCTCCATCGTCGCAAAGCCTCGCTTCCGCACATCCATATGTTAAAATCTTATCAAAAGGACGATAACTAAACCATCTATGAAATTCGGACAAGTACCTAACCCGGAGGAGATCGATTTTTCGATCCCGACTGACCATGAAGGCACGGCGGCGGTATTGAAGAAATCTAGGGCGAGGTCGAAGGCGACGGAGCTGAAGGTTTATGTCGGCTGTGCAAAGTGGAACAGTAAGGATCTCAAAGGATTTTATCCGAAAGGTGTTAAGGACGAGCTGGCGTATTATTCTTCACAGTTCAACTGCGTCGAGCTGAACGCCACGTTTTACAAGCGTTATTGGGAAGAGCAGTACACCACCTGGCGTGAGGGTGTGCCGCCGGATTTCCGATACTTTCCCAAATTCACTCAGGGCATCACTCACTTTTCGCGGTTAAAGGAAGTTGACGACAAGGTCGCGGAATTCATGGAGAATGTCGTGTTTTTGAAGGAAAAGCTCGGAATGCTCTTCCTGCAAATGCACAACAATTTCGCGGCGAAGGATTTTGATCGTGTGCAACATTTCGTTGACGTCTGGAAACAGTACGACACGCCGCTAGCGATGGAATTTCGAAAGGAAGAGTGGTACAGCGACCCCAACATTTCGGCACAGCTTTACGAGATGCTTGAAAGCAATGGCATTACAAATGTGCTTGTTGACACCGCCGGCCGCCGCGATCTGATGCACATGCGGCTGACAACGCCGCGTGCGTTCATCCGCTGGGTCGGTGCAAATCACGAATCCGACTACACAAGACTCGACGAATGGATCGAGCGTATCGCAAGCTGGAAAGATCAAGGCCTCGAAGAATTAGACTTTTTTGTCCATCAAAATATCGAAAAAGAATCTCCATTGCTTTCAGCATATTTTATCGAAAAACTTAATAAAAGAATTGGTACGAACCTCCAGATTCCCAAAACTTTGAACGACCCAAAATAAGCTGGAAGCTCTTATTAAGAATCGCCCCCTTTGACCACCTTTCCGGGCACCAGTTCACCGAATTTACCTTCATCACGACCTCATTGCCATCGGCATTTCTATCGTAAAAGACGCGTTGACGCTTTGCGGATGAACAAGTCGTCGGCTGTGCGGCGCCTTCGAACGCCCTTTGTGCGAAAGAACACAGTCACGGTTCGCAATTGCTGAAATACTCCCAACGAAGCATTACATTCGGTTTAGTTTTTGTTCGATAGCGATATTTGATCAGTCGTTTTCGAAAGCATTTCGGGTCGAGATAAAAATTACAGCGTTTTATGATCGAAATCATTTTCTGGGGTCGGTCACGTTGTTACAGTTTGGGCACATACCGAGAGATACAACATGAAAAATATTCAACTTATCAAAGATTTTGATCCGGACGGGCAAAGCGAAATGCTTAAAGATCTGGAAGTTACACAATTGTTTAGCGGTTCGTTTCGACAGCTCGTAGAGGTGCGGCTGCGCAGCGGTGCGGTTTTGTCGAAACATAAGGCGAAGGAGCCAATTACCGTTTTCTGCCTTGCGGGAACCGGAGTCTTTAAGGCTGGCGATGATCTGGATGACTCGCAAGATCTTCGTGCGGGAACGTTGATAACGCTCGATGCCGATATAAACCACGAGGTCACCGCCAAACCGGATCTGCACCTGATCGTTACGAAATTCAAGGATAGTTAGTCAGGCCATTTTGAGGGCTTGCTTAATGGAATAAAATAAGTTTTTGGCGGAACACCGCAACACGCAAATAAACTTATGTATTTATTCAGAGGGTTCGCAATTTGGCTGCTGATTATTTTGGCCGAGAGCATCCATGGTACGCTCCGTCAGCTTTTGATCGCGCC
>JBBRUA010000411.1:0-2894 GCA_038248245.1 Pyrinomonadales bacterium
GGTATTCGCTCCCCCAAATCCCGGGATGCCTTCTCCCGGTTTGCCAGGGCGATCAACGACCTTTCCGCCGGGGCGGCGTTTTGCGATCGGAGTATTTGCTCCTGTTCCGGGATCGTCAAAACCGCCCGGCAACGGCCCATCGATCACGTCGTCGTTCCGTTTTGGGGGATTTGGTTTTGTGTCGAGAACGCTGCGTCCGGGTACGTAAGGACGTGTCAGTGGCGGCATTCCGATCGGGTTACTTGCTGGGATTCCGGGAGCCAGAAAGCCCTGTTCGAGACCTGCTGAATTAGTTTGGGCATCAAGTAATTGCTGGTATTGCACGGGATTTGCGACAGCGAAGTAACCTTCGGGATAGCTAAGCTTCGCACTTTCGGGTGCGACCTCGATGTAAGTGATCTCTGCATCACCTAGATCGGTCTTTTCGTAGTCGGCATCGACGTATTCGCGATCCGTTCCGACAAGCATCGCCCCGATGTAAACTGTATCCAAAACCTGACAAAAGCTGCCGACGAGCGGGCTGTCACAGCCCTTCATCGTCAAAAGTGAGCCCTGCGCGAAAACGATCACAGCAAGCAAATTTACCACAACCGACAAGCCGATTATCTTATAAATGCGAGGCGAAATGCTCCAACTTTTGATCTCGTAAGCGCCGAAAAGATCGCCCTCCTGCAAAGGCGGTGCGATCGGTTCCTGCTCGTATAATGACTGCTCAAACATATAACTTATATAAAAACGTCCACGTTGGCCGATAATGCTTGCCTTAAAAATTTAGACGCTTTGAACCGCACAAAAGGTTGCGGTGCAATTTCTAATTTTATCACTTCGCGAGTGGGTTTGGAAAGATTAGACATTCTCCCCGTTTATCACTAAGATTCAACTCAATGTCACGCTCCCGAAATAACGACCGGGGCCGAAAAAGGCCCGCACGTCCCAAAACCGGGCCGCGCCCTTATAGTGAACGTAGTGACAAACGATTTGTTGCACGCGAAAGTTCCGTCGTCGCTCAAACCCCAAGACAATTAAAAGCCGTCGAACGCCTCTTGTCCGGGATGGGAGTGCCGGAGCCAAAGCCTTTCAAACCTGATGATTTCCAGCTCGAGGCACTTGCCGCGATCGAAACTCAGGACGTATTGGTAACTGCCCCGACAGGCAGCGGAAAAACGTGGATCGCACGCGAAGAGATCCGGCGCCTGCTTCTCGCGGGGAAACGGGCTTGGTACACAACACCACTAAAAGCACTGACAAATTCGAAATATGCCGAGTTCTCGGCCGAATTCGGCGCAGAGAATGTCGGCATATTAACCGGGGATCGCAAAATAAATACTGATGCTTCACTGATCGTCGGGACGACTGAGATATATCGTAACCAACTTTTCGATGCACTTCGCGAAGGTTTTGATGTGCGGACAGATTTCGTCATTCTCGACGAAGCACACTATTTGGCCGACGAAGAGCGAGGGCACGTCTGGGAGGAATCGATCATTCTTTCCCCGCCGCGCATAAGATTATTGCTACTATCGGCAACTGTTGGACGGGCCGAGGAGTTCGCCGCGTGGATCGAAGAGGTGAGAGGCGGAAAAGTTCGCGTGATCAGGGCTGGTCCCCGACCCGTCGAACTTCGTGCGGCGTACCTTTCAAAAGATCTGCAGATGTTTCCGCTGCTCGATGAGGAAGGTAGGTACAATCGCGAACTGGATCAGTTCGTGAAAACCCGCAACGATTCACCATACCGGCGGCGAAGATAGTATTGGCTAGTAAATAAAGAAAGGCGGAAGATCGTTTTTATTCGTTCCTCCGCCTTTGTTGTTTCGTTAATTAGCTTTTTATTTTATCTTTGCGACCATCACGTCAATATCTGATTGGGCAATCGCAAGGTCGAGCGTTACGTCGTTACCGCGTTGAGCGATATTGGCGTTCTCTATAAGGCGTCCGTAGGCTTGTTGATCTGTACGCTTCGAGTTGCTGAGTATTTTACCGAACAACTGAAGTCCCTGAAGCATCTCAGAAAGGCCTTTTGCCTGGTCGGGTGTTTGCGTTTTGGCAGCGACCGCGAGTGTTGCACCGGTAGCAATAACGTCCATCGAACCCGAGAGATAGCGGATAGAATTTACGTTTTTACCCAGTTCATCGCTTTCGAGCGGTAACAATTTTTCCAATCCCGCGGGAGTCCGAAGGGCAAATGTGAAAACCGACGACTCTTTAGCCGAAAGCAACGCGGTGATCTCTGGAGCGACAGCCGTCGCACGCTCCAGCGTTTGCTTCACCCGGTCAAGTGAGCCTATGACGAGCGTATTGCGATCAATAGATGCAACCGCCATATCTTTCGCCAATTCATCAAGTTCTTTCTCCAACATATCATTCGAAGCTTTAACTACGGCCGCCGGAGTATTTTTCTTTGCAATATCTTTTACATTGAAAACGTAAACCGTGTTCTCGCCGATCTTTTCTTCGCGATAAGCTCCTTTCGCAGCTAGTTTTGCGACGGCGATCAGTGCCGGAGCATTTATCTCGCCGCGTGTGACCGCTACCAGGTCAAAGTCGAGACTTTTCCCAACCATTTGCTTCATCGTGACCCCGACCGCTACGTGGTCGAATTTTCGCACATCGATCCCGGTCGAGTTCGTCATTTCGGTCACTTGCGACGTTATCTTGGCGAGCATAGGTTGATTGGCCAATAAAACCTTTGGCAAAGCGTCGTTGAAGAATCGTTTAGTATCAAACGTCGCCACGCCGTCCGACGCAGGGAGCAACGCGACGAGCGAATTGGATTGACGCGAGTTTGCGTTCAAACGGCGAGTGTCGGCAAAAGTCAGCCCGGTAACGTTCAAAACCAAGATCGATAAAGTAAAAAATGCAAAAATTCGTGTTTTCATCATAAAACCTCAGATTTA
>JBBRUA010000412.1:0-2892 GCA_038248245.1 Pyrinomonadales bacterium
GAAATGCGGAGTTAGTCAAAAGCAGAGCAGAGCTTCTACGGCTGCAAACGCAACTCATTCAAAATGAAAAGATGATCGGTCTCGGCCAGATCGCGGCTGGAGTCGCCCATGAATTGAACAATCCGGTCGCCTTCGTCCACGGAAATCTCGACATTCTCTATCAAACGATGATGTCGCTGACTGAGATGCTGGAATTCTATGAGTCGGCCGATCTGCCGGAGGACGTTGCTGCGAAGGCGGCTGCACTGAAAGGTAGTATCCGCTACCTTTCTGCGGTGACGGACCTTAAAGAAATCATTAGCGACTGCCGCGAAGGTACCGAACGTATTCGAGACATCGTTCAAAACCTGCGAACGTTCTCACGCCTCGACGAAGCAGAATTTAAGAAGGCAGATGTTAATGCCGGAATCGATTCTACGGTGAGGCTGCTATCCCAATATTTCAGCGGCGGAAACATAACCCTAGAGCGGGACTATGCCGACTTACCGCCGATCGATGCGTTAGGCAGTCAGATGAATCAGGTTTGGATGAACTTGCTGGTAAACGCCGCTCAGGCTATCGGTAAAGGTGCGGGGCATATTCGAATTACAACCAGATCGGATGGTGAGTTCGTATCGATCACTATCGCCGACACGGGCGATGGCATCGCCAAACAGCGACTCGGCCGAATTTTCGACCCATTCTATACAACCAAGTCCGTCGGCGAAGGCACCGGACTTGGCCTATCAATTTGTTTCGGAATCGTCGAAAGTCACGGCGGAACAATGTTCGCCGCTTCCGAGCTTGGTGCCGGAGCCACCTTTACTGTCCGTCTCCCGATACGGATGGAGAGGACGCCTGAGGCAGCCGAGACTGCCATTTCTATTTTCGAACCCCACAACAAACCGACTTTGGAGATCTATCATGAAATATAAAATCCTTATTGTTGACGATGAGCCCGCAAATTTGCGGACCCTGGATCGATTATTTAATAACGAATATGATGTCATCACCGCCGGTTCCGGTGCCGAAGGCCTTCATCATCTGATGGTCCACGATGTCGCTCTCATAATCACAGATTATCGTATGCCGGCGATGACCGGGATCGAGTTTCTCAAAAAGGCGGCCGAGATGCGGAGCAGCACGGTGCGTGTAATACTCACCGGATATACGGATGTCGACGCGCTCGTCGAATCGATCAACTCCGGCGTCGTTTACAAATACATAACAAAGCCGTGGTCCAATCATGATCTGCAGCAAACGGTTAAACGGGCGATCCAGCATTATGAAACGCTCAAGGCCCAATACCGTTTAACGCAGGTGAATGAACGCCTCGAGGTTCGGGTTAAGTCAGCTATCCGCGGATTTGTAAATCTGGCGACAGAAATGCTTGAGATAAAGAATCCCAAGCTGGTCGAGCATGGCCGCCGAACTGCCAAGTTCGCGTCGGCGCTCGGCAAGGAACTTAACATGGAGCCTAAGAAGCTCGATCAGTTGTTTCTTGCCGCATTCCTGCATGAGATGGCTCATTTCAGAATACCGAATCATTTAGTCTCGCGAACCGCTGCCCCTCGGGACGACGAAATGCTTCTAGTTCAGGATAGTTTAAGACGAGGTATAAAGCTTCTGACCGAGGTGCCCGAACTGGAAGACATCGCTGAGGCGATCAATTACCAACACGAGACGTACGATGGTAACGGATATCCAAATCAACTAACCGGCGAACAGATCCCGCTGCATTCTCGAATAATTGCAATTGTGAATGCCTACGACGAAATGCGGGAACCGACGACGCCGACGCCAAGTTTCGGTCATTCGGAGGCTCTACAGATACTGAAGGCCGCCGCCGGCCGTAAGTTTGACCCGTACTTGGTGTCGATCTTCGCGGGTATGGCGTTTCCGGACGAGATGGAAAAAGACATGATGATGATTGATATTCGCGAAGCCGCCTATCAAATGGGATAATTCCGAAGCGAAGCGAACCCCACGCTTTCGGAAGCCGGTGTGCCTGAGATCGAAACGACAAGTCATTCTCGATAAATCAGATCGCCAGGCACACCGCGCAACCCAGCGGCCCATGCGTTCAGCTATCGGTAACGGACAACTGAATCGGATGGAATCAGACGCTAGAGAGCATATTTTCGCGCCGCTTTCCTGTACGAGGGAGTAGGGCTGGCGAACGCTTACGGCATCGGAAGCAGTTAAAGCATTTATGGTCGAAACGTAAGCGAATTTGCCGCCAGGAATCGATCTCTGCTCCTCCAGAAAGGTACTTGCGATCACGAAGTAACTGAAAAAACGCCCGAACCTATCGTAACTACCTTGTTACGATCCGCAGGTGTTGCACAAAAGACGGTTTTTATCTATCTGCTATTAGACTTTATATTGAAGTTTTGGGGTTTCGACTCGATTGTTCAGAATCGTCGTTGAGTCTTTCCTTGTCGGCTCGGAGTTGCCTCAGCTCGGCGACAAGAAGATCGTCAGTCAGTTGTGACTGAGCCTCCAAGTCCCTGATCGTCTTCAGAAACTTCTCGGCCTGCGTGATCTTTTCCTTTGTTTCTATAAAAAGGCCCGCGTTACTACTTCGTTCATCGGAAAACTCCTCCTCGAGGTGGCTAGTTTAATACCTACGTTTGAACGAGTCCGTTCCATTTCGCAAAAATATTAGCCGCGAGTTGGTGAACCCTTTTTGAATAGGCGATCTATTTCTCATGGCAGCCAGACAAATCTCTAATGTATGGTGTCGTACAAAGGCAAAGTCCTCGATTCGATAAACTATTTTTAACATTTGCGCTGTAATACTTGCGATCGATGCGATTTGGGCTTTCTTCACTTCCGGGGCTTTTCGTAGACGACGCCGGCGGCGAGTACTGTAGGAACTGGCTTTTGGACGGTGAGTGAAAACGTACTACC
>JBBRUA010000413.1:0-2876 GCA_038248245.1 Pyrinomonadales bacterium
CGCTCGCCGGTTGTCGCCCGCCGTTACACTCGTTCGAGAGCATTCCATCCGCCTTGCCATATCCGACACTGCTGATCTTTGGAATTTTTCCATCGGCAAAATCGTTGAGTTCCGATTTCTTCACCCTATAAATGCCACGGTTCGAACTGATCCAGAAATAGCCGGCCTCGTCTTCCTCGATCGCAAAAACGCCGCTGTTGTACAATCCGTCCGACTCCTTGTAACTGACAAATTCGCCGTCCTTGAACCGGCTCATGCCTTCGTCATAGGTGCCGACCCAGAATGCTCCGTCGGCGTCCTCGTATATCGTCCGGATATAATTCCCGACCAGTCCATCTTTCGTCGAATAATTAATGAACCGGCCATCTTCGAACTTGGTGAGCCCTCCGTAGCCGCCGAACCACAGCGAGCCTTTAGAGTCCTCGTGAATGAATGTAATAGAGTCGCTGGGCAGCCCGTCTATGGTCGAATACTTCGTGGTCAGTTTGTTGTCGTTGAAACGATAAAGACCGCTGATGCTCGCGACCCAGACGTTGCCAAATCGATCGTTTTTGATCGCTCTGACAGATGGAACCTGTAGAAGACTTTCGGCAATTCCGTCATGAACTAGGTAAAGCCCACCGTCCACTCCGACCCACATCTTGCCGCTCGGATCTTCCCACAAAGCCTGAACCGACATTGCACCCGGCCGCCAAACGCCCTTCGAATGATCTTCGGACTCTGGCGACTTGAGATTGACGGCCTCAAATTTTCCGTCTCGGTACGTGCTTAACCCCTTCGAAGAACCGATCCAAATAACATCCTTTCTATCGCGATAGATCGGGTAAATTTCGGAATGGTCCAGCCCGTCGGCGGTGCTGTATCCTTGAATAATCTCGTTTCGACGGCGGCTTAATCCGCGGTTCGTGGCCATCCATACATTTCCCTCGCGGTCGTGGAAGACGCTCTGTATTAGCCGATTCGCAAACCCATCATTCTTTCCCCAAATTGATAGCTCGTCACCTTTGAACTGGAGCAGCCCCACGCCCGTACTCGATCCGCCGCCGCTGGAAATCCAAATGCTGCCATTCGATTCCTGCCACGCTGAATGGTAGATCGTATTATTCGGCAGGCCGTTTTTCGCGTCGTAAGTGGTGACCTGCCCATTCTGGACATGATGAACGTAATTTTCACCGATCCAGAGGCCGCCGTCCTTATCCTCGAAAACGTTCGGCCTGAAATTGGCAAGCGTCATATCGAGCGGGATGAAACGCGACGTCTCTGCGGTCGTTTCGGTTACTCCATGCGGCGTGACCAGCCAATTAGTTCCGTCACGGCCTTCCAAAGACACGTCGAGATTTTCCCCTGACTGGGTCGCGACAAATTCAAACTTTCCTTTTTTCAAATGATAAAAAGTCTTACCTTTGCGGTCGTCGTCGATCGTCGAGAAAAGCAATTCTCCGTCCGATCCGTGCTCGATTCGATATATGTAGCTCCCCGGAACCTCGGCCGATGTCATCGACGTAAACACGCCGTTCCGGTAGATCGTCAGCACGCCATCCTCGAACGTCGTCGCGTACAGCGTGCCGTCCTTGTCTCCGAAAAGCCCTGCAAAACGGTTATTAATGATTCCTTTTGTATTACCTTTGTTGAATGTCGTGAACCGTATGCCGTCAAATCTCACCAGCCCGTCAAACGTCGTAAACCACAAATACCCGTCCGGCGTCTGCGTTATCTCGCGCACTCCGTTCTGCGGCAAACCGTTATCTGTGGTCCAGTTATCAAAACGATACTGGCCAAATACGGCGGAGCACATGGCAAAACAGAAAATGAAGTAAAGACCTAAGCGGGGCTTCATCAGAGGGATATGTAAATTGAAAATGCGAAACTCGAAGTTTAAGAAGAAAAATGCAGTCGCGCGTGTCGAAACGCTCTAACTATTAAACAATGATTAACGTTATTAGTCAATAGTAAATTAAGGGGAAAAGAAGAGGCTGAACCTAACCCGCGAGTGGCGCATGAGCAGGATATCTGTCCTGAGACTCTAGTTGCGGAAACGATTCTGATTGATAACTAGTACGCTTTAGTCAATTCAACGCCGCTGTAGTAGTGCTTGATGATCTCGTCGTATTTGACACCCATTTTCGCGAGGCCGAAGGCTCCGTATTGGCACATGCCGACGCCGTGTCCCCATCCGCGACCGGTGAATGTATAACTCGCGACGGACGAACCGGCGTAGCGTTTGTTCATAACGAAAAGCTGTTCGTTGAGGCGGAAGGCGGAACGGATCTTGCCGCCTTTGAGCGTTTTGACACCGTTCGAACCGATTATCTCGATCTCGATGGGACGGCGTGAGTAGCCGACTTTTTTGATATTTACGTCGTACAGCGTTCCGATACCCCGAACGAAGCGTGAGAGCTTCGACTGGACCTCAGAGCCCGACATTGTTTTATTCCAACTCACAAATGGCGACATATTTTCGGCGGTTGTGGGCGTATCGGTCGGTTTGATCTCGAGATATTTGACCGCTCCGAGGGCGTCGAGTTGATAGTTCACGGCCTCGCCGCCGATGAGTGCGGCTTCGCGAACGGCGTACATCGTCGTGCCGAATTCACGAAAAAGGAAAACATCTGGACGAACGATCAGGGGACGGTCTGTTTTGCCGGAACGAAGCACGAGTTTACCGTCCGTCGCCGGTTTTGTGGTTCCGCTCAGAACCTCGGGCATCCATTTTTTCTTGCTGTAGATCTGCTGGATCAGGCGAAGCATCTTCGCCCGTGTGAACGGCATATTCGGCTTTAAGGTCAGGTCCGGATGGATCGCAAAGTAGCCGTCGCGGATCAGGATCGCAATCTCAGCGCGTCTCAGTTTTGGTATCTCGGCCGAATCGTCGAACG
>JBBRUA010000414.1:0-2854 GCA_038248245.1 Pyrinomonadales bacterium
CGTTCTGTCTCTCGAAGACGATCTGATGCGTATCTTCGCGGGCGACAAGGTCCGCTCGATGATGGAATGGCTCGGCATGGAAAAAGGTGTCGCGATCGAATCGAAAACCGTTTCACGCCAGATCGAACGTGCTCAAAAGGCTGTCGAGGCCCGCAACTTCGAAACGCGCAAACACGTTCTCAAATATGATGACGTGATGAATAAGCAGCGTGAAACGATCTACGGCCTTCGCCGGCAGCTTATGTTCGAACCCGAACACCGCGAATATCTGCTCGGAGAAAACGGCGTCGCCCGCGATCTGCTCGGCGACCTGACGCACAGCTTTTTGTCCGCCGAGGCAAGCCCGGACACGTGGGACGTTGATACTTACGCGGCCGAGATAGCAAGTATTTATCACGTCGATCCGGCGGTCGACGCGGATGTGAATTTTAAGACGATGAACCCCGATCAGATCGAGGCGGCGGTGTGGAAAGTCGCTTCCGAAGCCTACGCCAAGAAAGAAGAGCAGGCCGGCGGCGAATCGCTTCGGGCGTATGAGCGATACATTATGCTCAACATCATCGATAGCCAGTGGAAAGATCACCTGCTCTCGATCGATCATGTCAAACAGGGCATCGGCCTGGTCGGTTACGGGCAGAAAGATCCGCTCGTCGAGTATAAAAAACAGTCGTTCGATATGTTTCAGGACATGCTCGACCGCATCGACACGAACACGACCAAGGCACTTTTCAACCTCGAGATCGTTAACCGCGACGAACAAGACGAGATCGAACGCCTCGAGCGTCTAGAACGCCAGCGAGCAAACCGCCAGGCTGCCGGTATGGCCTTCACCGGAGCAATGGGAACCGCGGAAGCCGCAGGTGCCGAGGCCGCCAGACACACGCCCTTTGTCCGAGATTCACCCAAAATGAAACCCAACGACCCATGCTACTGCGGCTCAGGCAAAAAATTCAAAAAATGCCACGGTGCCGGAGCCTAAAGGCAGGTATTTTTGCCTTTGAGACGTTTGAATTCGGATGGGATGCCCACTGCAGCAAGTGGGCATCGTTTTTTTAATTGACACTTGGTCGCGTTGTGTCTAGAATTTCGTTTAGTTTCGCGTTAAAATCGGGGTTTTGAGGTTGTTTTGCTATGAGTGATCTGCAGATAATAACGGGTCGGAGTGTCGGTGTCGAAGTTGCAAAGGGGGCGATGACGGCAGTTTGTGTCGATGCTGATTCGCAGATCGTGGGTCATCAGATCGCGGAGATCAACTTTGCTGAGCCTTCGTCGAGCCAGGTAATCCAGTTTATTTCGAGTTTGAAGGCGACTTTTGGGGAATTCGATCGTGTCGGAGTAGCCGTTCCCGGATTGATCGACCGAGGGGCCAGGCGAGTTGCGTTCTCGACCCATATTCCCGAGCATTCGGGCCTTGATCTTGGGGGCGAGATCGAAAAGGAGACGGGTACAATTGCCTATGTCGAGAACGATGCTAATGCGGCCGCATATGGCGAATTTCGGCTAGGTGCCGGCCGTGACAGCGAAAATATGTTCTACGCAACACTCGGTCAAGGCGTAGGCGGGTCGCTGATCTTCGGCGGCGTAATTTGGCGCGGAAATGCCGGTTTCGCCGGCGAATTCGGCTTTGTCCCAATCGACTCAGACGGGACGCGCCTCGAAGAAGTCGCATCGACCGCCAACATTATTCGCCGCACACGCGATCGTTTCCGGCAGGACAATACATCTTCGCTCGTGGATCTTAATGAAAATGAGATCACTGTTGCCGACATCGTCGAGGCTGCGGAGGCGGAGGACGATTTTGCAAAGTTAATGCTTGCGCGTACCGGTGGATATGTGGGAACCGCGGTGGCAAGCGTTATAAATCTTCTGAACATTGAGCGGATCGTAATCGGCGGCGAGATCATGCAAGCCCGAGGCCTTGTTCTGGACGCGATAGTCGAACGGGCAAAAGAACTCTCATTCGGCCCCTCGTTTGCCTCGACGACCATCATGCAAGGTGAATTGGGTGAAAACGCGGCAGCGATCGGTGTCGCACTTCTCGCCCGTGAAGAATTAGGGCTAAACCGATAAGGAATCTAATATGAGTTTATGAAACCTTCATAGAAGCGAAACTTATTTAGTGAATTATTGCACAAGGCGGGTGAGAAGGATTACTTTTGAATTGTGCAATTTGCGGAATTTAATAGTTTTAGTAGAATCAGATGGAGCTTTACGGTTCGCATCACAAGAAAATAACCCGATTTATCTGCTTCTCAATCTTCTGAGGGACTTGGGACACGGGCAGGCTCGAATCATTTCAATTCGGACAGGGGCGAGATTTATAGATGGCACAAATTTTTCATAAAAGTGCAAACAGCATCGCAAAGATCAGCATGGTTGTGGGCGTAGTGCTTGCCGGATTGGCCGGGCTTGCGTTCACGCAGCTCTCACGATCGACGTACCTGACAGGGCAGTATTTGGAAAAGCAGCAACCGGTCCAGTTCAGTCATAAGCACCATGTCGGAGACGACGGGATTGATTGCCGGTATTGCCACACAACCGTTGAAACAACAGCCTCAGCCGGAATGCCGCCGACGCAGACGTGCATGAACTGCCACAGCCAGATATGGTCCGATAGTCCGTATCTCGAACCGGTCCGTGCGAGTTACCGTGATAACAAGCCGATCGAATGGGAACGAGTTCACGATCTTCCTGAGTACACATACTTTAATCACAGCATTCACGTTGCGAAGGGCGTTGGCTGCTCGACCTGTCACGGACAGATCGATAATATGCCGGCCGTTTATCAACAAAATACGCTTCAGATGGAATGGTGCGTTGAGTGTAATCGACAGCCGGAGAAATTCATTCGCCC
>JBBRUA010000415.1:0-2852 GCA_038248245.1 Pyrinomonadales bacterium
CGCGTTTGTGGGATGAAAAAAATAACCGAACGCGGTTCATGCGTACTAAAGAGGACGCACATGATTACCGTTATTTCCCTGAACCAGACCTGCAACCGCTGGTGCTTTCCGCGGAATTCATCGACATTGTGAAGTCTCAGATGCCGGAGCTGCCCGATGCGATGCGGGATCGATTTATTGAGACCTACGGCATCAGTTTTTCGGACGCTTCGCAGTTCGTTGCGGATAAGGATCTGGCGGAGTATTTCGAGACAACCGCTAAACTTAATGAAAACGCAAAGCTCTCGTCGAACTGGATACTTGGCGAGATGACGCGTGAATTAAATAACTCCGGAACGGCGATCGCCGATAGTGCGGTAAGTTCACAGGCACTGGCTGAGCTCCTAAAAACGGTCGAGTCGGGTTCGATCAACAACAATCAGGCAAAGGAAGTCTTGATCGAGATGTTTGCGAGCGGAAAATCGGCGGCGGACGTGATCAAAGAAAAAGGCTTCGAACAGGTGTCAGACACCGGTGCGATCGAAAAGATCGTCGACGAAGTCATCGCCGCCAATCAGCCAAACGTCGACGCCTATCGCGGCGGAAACGAAAAACTCTTCGGATTCTTCGTTGGCCAGGTAATGAAGGCATCGCAGGGTAAGGCGAATCCGAAAGTGGTTAATGAATTGCTGAAACTCAAATTGAATAGGTAACTGAGTTTTCGGAGTTTTTATGACACAGAGCATGGTTTACCTGGTTTTTATTTTAGTTTTGGAATTTGGAATCACAGTTGCGAACGCTCAGCTAAGGCCGCCACAGGTCAACGCGGTATACAGTGCGGCCACTGATGCTCAGAATGACCGAGATGCACGTGCTTTGAAACGGTTGGCTCCCGGCCTATCCACATTAAGAGATGCGAATAGCAAATTTCTCAAGCAGAAAAAAACCGGTATTTTATTTTTTTCGGTAAAGCAGCCATGTGCCTTTGAGATCAGTAAGAATAAGAACGAAATTCGCGTCATGAGCAATGACGACCTTGAGAGAATTGCAAAAGAGTGTCCGGCTCGCAATTTTAGGGGTGAGACCCAACATTTTTCGTTTCGACTAAAAAGGTATGTTCCGTCTGAGCAAGCCGACCTATCGTATAATGGAAATGCCCTTTATTCGAACGGAATGTTCGGTAATAGTGTCTTAGCTACCTTAGGAAATGTACCGATCGAAGAGCTTGATTTAGATTCGAAGGGCATGTCAGGACTTCGAGACATAGTCCCGGCGAAAAATCCTGTGGAGGCGGACGACCGCCAAAAAATGATCGAAAAAGGTTTCGTTGTTGGTGACATACCGTATTCCAGAGGCGTTGTGCCGACGGTCAATACGACTTATGCTCTCCGGGTTATTGCATATAACGTGCCTTTCGAAAAGGTCAACACTTATCTTGGAAATGGAAAGACCTCGTCACCGCTATTCGGCGATGAGCGAGCAGATATTATTGTGGCCTACAGGATCATCGCCATCGACCCAAGCGGAATTACGGTAATTTGGAAGGAACTCCAGCGAAAGTCTTCCCCATTTTTGAGGTCGGACAACCAGTGACGCGTCTCTGGCACCTAGTGCATTCGAAAACGTCGCCCGATCTTGGGTAAAAAATATGAATCTAGAGAATAAAATTGCCGTCGTGACCGGCGGTACAAAGGGAATTGGGTTTGCCATCGCGGAGACTCTGGTGAAGGCCGGTGGCTCGGTCTTTATTTGTGGGCGCAGCAAGACTGAGGTGCGGGACGCGATCGCGGAGCTTTCGGTGCATGGGAAAGCGGGCGGTGAGGTTTGTGATGTCCGGAGCGAGGATCAGGTTCGGCAGATGATAGAGGAATGTGAGCGTGTCTTTGGCGGTCTTGATATTTTGATCAACAATGCCGGAATGGCAGTGATCGGTAAGACCGTCGACGCGATCTCGGGTGACGAATTCCGGCAGACGATCGAGACGAACTTGCTCGGCGTTTTTTACGCTTGTCATTACGCGATCCCGCTGATAAAAAAGCGTGGCGGCGGATACATCATTAATATTTCGTCACTTGCCGGACAAAACGCCCATCCGAAAATGGCGGCGTACAATGCTTCGAAATTTGGGCTGAACGGATTCACCGAGGCGATGATGCAAGAGATTCGGCAGGACGATATCAAAGTCAGCTACATTTGCCCGGGCAGCGTTAATACCGGATTCGGAAATGATACTCCTTCGGCTGAAAAGGCTTGGCAGATACAGCCTGAGGATATCGCTGAAGTTGTTATGGATCTGCTGTCGATGAATGCACGTGCATTACCGAGCAAGGTAGAGATCAGGCCGAGTCGCCCGCCGGTGAAATAGAACGGATGAAAGTTTTTGCGTTAACGGTTCTAATATGTTGCTGTCTGACGCTTGCCGCGGGCCAGACGCCGGGCGGTGCGGTCGAGGAGACGATACAGCTCAGTGCAGATGTTGTAAAGCTTTTTGACGCGGGTAGGTTCGCTGAGGCGTTGCCGCTCGCGAGGGTAGTGGTGGCAAAACGCGAAAAAGTTTACGGCCTCGACCATATAATGCTTGGTCAGTCGCTGCGGAATTTGTCGTACATCGAATTAAGGCTCAATCGCCGGTTCGAAGCTCTCGAGAATTTTGAACGGGCGATGAATATTTACGAAATGAACGAGCCTTTGTCGAAGTCCGATCAGGATTCGCAGGCGGAGATGTTTGAGACCATCGCGTTTGTAAATATTACGAGTGGAACTCCCGCTCGTTCGGTGTCGAAACTGCAGCAGGCGATCGCGATCCGTGAGCGGCTCAACGGTTCGGAATCCGTCGAGATCGCAGGGCCGCTAAAATCGCTCGGTCAGGTTTA
>JBBRUA010000416.1:0-2844 GCA_038248245.1 Pyrinomonadales bacterium
AAGGCGAACGCCGGGCAGAGCGGTTACGAGCTCACTCTCGTCGTCGGGGATCGCGGCGGAATGCAGATGTTCGACGTCGATATCCGTCGAAAAGGCGGCGAATGGACGCTCCTCACCACCCTCGGCGGCAAGGGCGCAACCCTTACCATCTCGCCCACAACCCCGGGCGAACCCGAGGTCATCGACATCCGCGTCCGCATGAAAGACAAGAGTAATCAGCTCGTCGGCAACGTCTCCGAAACCCGAACCGTCACCGTAAATCCGTAGGTGAACAGGTTAAAAAGGTTGAAAAGTGAAAAAGCTCGCACGTCGCGGGCTTTTTTTATTTGCGGTTTAGGGAGCAGAAGGAGCGATCTTGTTTTTGCCACGAATTACACGAATGTCACGAATTCGGAGCCGATGATTCGTGCTATTCGTGCAATTCGTGGCTAAAACTTTCCCTTCAACGTCCGCATCCCGCCCTTACTTCGTGCGGGCTTCTGCATTTAGCGCCCTTGCTGTCGTATGGCTTTTTAGTTGTGGTAAATCGCAAATATTCGGCTTGGCGTGTAAAATGGGCAGAAGTGAGAATTTAGAAGTCAGAAGTCAGTAGAAAGCATTTAGGAAGTTTTCGACGGTGAACTTCGAACCGATCCTCACTTCTGGCTACTGAATTCTGGCTTCTGAATTCTAGATTCTAAAAACATTATGTCATTAACAGTTGTTGGTTCGATCGCGTTTGATGGGTTGGAGACGCCGTTTGGGAAGCGGGATCGGGTGTTGGGCGGTGCGGGGACGCACTTTGGGTTGTCGGCGAGTTTTTTTACCAGCGTGAACGCGGTCGGCGTTGTCGGCGGTGATTTCGGCGACGAGGAATGGGCCGTTTTTAAGCGTCATCACATCAACACCGACGACGTGCAGATCGTCGCGGACGGCAAAACGTTCTTTTGGCAGGGCCGCTACGACTACGATATGAACACGGCCCACACGCTCGACACGCAGCTCAACGTCTTCGAAACATTTGACCCGAAACTGAGCGAAAACTCTAAGAACGCTGGGTTTCTATTTCTCGCAAACATCCTGCCGATGCTGCAGAAGCAGGTTCGCGAGCAGATGCCGAACGCGAAATTTGTCGCGATGGACACGATGAACTTTTGGATATCGTCGATGAAGGACGCCCTGATCGAGACGATCAAGGTCGTCGATTGCATCATCATCAACGACGCCGAGGCGAGGCAGTTGACGGACGAGGCGAGCATTCATGTGGCCGCTCGGAAGATCATGGAGCTCGGGCCGAAGGCCGTCGTCATCAAACGCGGCGAATACGGCGCGACTCTGTTTACGAAGGACGGATACTTTGTCGTGCCGGCGTATCCGCTCGAGAGCGTTTTTGATCCGACCGGCGCGGGCGATACGTTCGCCGGCGGTTTCATGGGCTATCTCGCCGCCCACAACGACGTAAACGATGAAACTCTGCGTCGCGCAATGGTTTACGGCTCGGTGATGGCTTCGTTCAACGTCGAGAAATTCGGCACCGAACGCGTCGACGCTCTCGAATACAGCGAGATCAACGAACGCTTCAAAGCGTTTAAGGCAATGACGCACTTCGACGACATACCGTTTGAAAGAGCAACGACTGCATAGCGATCGATGGCCGCAAAATCCGACAATCCGCTCGCTCGTTTTGAGCGGCAACGCACCAATTACCCGCTGATCTCGGCGGTCGTCGTGTTGTTTCTGGTGATGATCGCGGGCGTGGTCATGTCGGCCCAGGCAGAGGATTGGACGGCGGCGGCGTTATTCTTTGCGGCAACGCTCGTTTTCACGGTCGTTGTACTGCTTTATTTAGCGACGGTGCGGCGGATGGCCGCGACGGACGACCGGAAGTTCATCAGCTGGGACGCCGCGATGCCGGAATTGCAACGGCAGAACGTGAATATTGAGGTTCGCGAACTCGCGAGGCTGCTCGGCGTCGGCGGTGAATCGTTGAGTGATCTGCTCTCGGCATACGTCGTCGCCGAAGACCTCGCTCTACGGCAGATCCAGCAAGAGGAGAATCTGCCGCTGATGCGTCACGTCAGCGTCGGTGGCTCTTCGTTCGACGGCATTCTGGTCGATCAGGACCTTGTAACATGTATCGAGGTGTCGTTCCTAGTAACGCCCGACATTCGGCAGGAAAAGGTCGAGTCGATGATCAAAAAGATCACGACCGCGAAGAACAATCTCGCCGAGCTCAAGAGCCGCCTTCGGCTTCGCCTAATGCTCGTTCTCGTGACCCAGATGACTCGCGACGAGGAAGACCACCTTCGCGGCATGCTGATAACAAGGCGTTTCACTGATACGCCAGTCGACATCGACATCAGATTACTTGATTTTGAAATGCTGCAGATGGTTTATGTTAGTGAATAGTCAATCGTTAATCGTCAATAGAAAATCGGTCGCTTCGCCTTCTATCGAGCCTTCCTATCTATTTGCGATTTACTATTTCCGCTTTACAAAGTTATGTTAAAAGACAAAGTTGGAATCATTTTCGGTGTGGCGAACAAGCGTTCGATCGCTTGGGCGTGTGCGGCGGCCTGTGCTGAGCAAGGTGCGAAACTGGCGTTCACGTATCAGGGCGAACGCTTGAAGGAAAACGTCGAGAAGCTCGCGGCCGATCTGCCTGATTCGTTGGTTGTGCCCTGCGACGTGACAAATCAATCGGAGGTCGACGCGGCATTCTCGGCGGTGGGCGATAAATACGGCAAGCTCGATTTCGTCATTCACTCGATCGCATACGCTCCGAAAGAAGCTCTTGAGGGCGAGTTCGTAACGACGACCCGAGAAGCATTTCGCACGGCGCTCGAGATCAGCGCCTTCTCGCTG
>JBBRUA010000417.1:0-2836 GCA_038248245.1 Pyrinomonadales bacterium
ACCAATGGTCAAATCGTCGCCGCAGCGGATCGATCGCAAGCGCGAAGATCGAAAGTCAATTTCTGAGAAAAGAAACATGTATATCTCTACCTATCTACGTGCCTGCGGTTTAGCTCTCCTGCTTGCTGCCTATTGCTTACCGCTAACTGTTTCTGCACAGCAGAAAGACTACGCCAAATGGGTCAATCCATTCATCGGCACCGGCGGGCATGGGCATACTTTTCCCGGTGCGACGATGCCTTTCGGAATGGTGCAACTCTCGCCCGACACCCGCACCGACAACTGGGACGGCAGCTCCGGCTATCACTACTCCGACGACACCATCTACGGCTTTTCGCACACACACCTCAGCGGCACGGGAATTCCGGATGGGTGCGATATTTTGTTCATGCCGACGGTCGACCCTAACAAGGATTTTTCGTCGACGACTGTGGTGGATCGAAACTGGGAAGATTTTCAAGGCTTTGTTTCCAAATTCTCACACGCCGATCAAAAGGCGGAGCCTGGTTATTATTCGGTGAGGCTCGACGACGGAAAACTATTGGCCGAAATGACAGCTACCAAGCGGGTCGGCTTCCATCGGTATACGTTTCCCGCATCGCAAAACGCAGGTATCTTTCTCGATCTCGTGTGGCGAGACAAATTGATCGACGGGGAGTTTAAAGTAGTCGGTTCTCGTCGAATTGAAGGATTTCGCCGATCGTCCTCATGGGCGAAGGATCAGGTCATCTATTTCGTCGCGGAACTGTCAAAGCCCTTTGATTATGGTTGGGGCACGGGAGAAGCAGATGCCGCCGGGGCGAGTTCCGCGGGAAGCAACGGCCAACAGGACGAGTTAAAGAGGCGGACTTTTTGCAGCTTCAAGACTCGAGCCGGTGAACAGATTTTAGTTAAAGTCGCTCTCTCGCACGTTTCGATCAAAGGTGCCCGAAAGAATCTCGCCGCTGAACTTCCCGGCTGGGATTTTGATAAGGTTCGTGCCGATGCGAAGGCGGCTTGGAATAAGGAGTTGTCGAAGATCGAGGTTTCGGGCGGGACTGTTGCGCAGACGACCAATTTTTACACGGCTCTGTATCACACGATGATCCAGCCGAATGTTTTTAACGATGTTGATGGTCAATACAAAGGCCTCGACGGGAAAATCCATCAGCTACGGAGTGCGGACACTCCTGTCCGCATGAGTGCCGCTTCGGCACGAAAAAAACCTCTCACCGGAGGAACCGGCGATGCGGACAAGAGTGTCCGCGCTCCGTCCGAGCAGTACACCATCTTCTCGCTCTGGGACACGTTTCGGGCGGCGCATCCGCTTTATACGATAATTGATCAGAAACGGACGGTTGATTTTATCAACACGTTTATCCGCCAATACGAGCAGGGCGGGCGGTTGCCGGTTTGGGAACTGTGGGGTGAGGAGACCGACACGATGATCGGCTATCACGCCGTCTCGGTCATCGCCGACGCGATGGCGAAAGGGATCAAAGGTTTCGATTACAAAAAAGCCTACGCCGCCGCCAAACACTCCGCCGAACTAGACCACTTCGGTCTAGCCGCATACAAAAAACGCGGCTACATCTCAATGGAGGACGAAAACGAATCGGTCTCAAAAACGCTTGAATACGCCTACAACGACTGGTGCATCGCTCAGATGGCAAAGATCATGGAATCGCGCTATAAGGTTATGACAAAAAGCCTTATTCCATATGGGCAGCGATTTGCATCGGATTACACGTTGTATATGAATCGATCCCGCTACTTCGAGAATCTCTTCGATCCCACAACCGGCTTTATGCGGCCGAAAAAGAACGGCGGTTTTGTGACGCCGTTTGCTCCCAACGAAGTGACGTTCAATTTCACAGAGGGAAATAGTTGGGTCTATTCGTTCTTTGTTCCACAGGACATAACGCGGCTGATGGAGCTACACGGCGGACGCGAGAAATTTGCCGCAAAGCTCGACGAGCTATTTACCACAAAGGATAAACTCGCGGGTCGCGAACAGCCCGATATTACGGGTCTGATCGGCCAATATGCCCACGGCAATGAGCCTTCGCATCACATTGCGTACCTTTACAACTACGCCGGGCAGCCGTGGAAAACGCAGAAATACGTCCGTCAGATAATGGACGAGTTTTACAAGCCCGAGCCCTACGGACTCATCGGCAACGAGGACTGTGGCCAGATGTCAGCGTGGTACATTCTGTCAGTATCGGGCTTTTATCCGGTCACGCCAGGTTCGCCGATCTACGCATTCGGCACGCCGCTATTTCCCGAAATGACCTATCGACTTGAGAATGGCAAGACGTTTACGATCAAAGCCAAAAACGTCTCAGCCACTAACAAATATATTCTCGACGCCAAGCTCAACGGTGCTCCTCACAAGAGGGCATTCATTACACACGAAGACATTCGACGCGGCGGTGTGCTCGAATTTGCGATGACCAACCAGCCTGTCGTGACGGCGTTCACCGAGTCTCCGGTATCATCGATTGCCGGAAATTTTGTCGCGGTGCCGACGATCGAAGGCGAATCGCGTGTGTTCCAGGGCAAAGCGACTATCTCGCTCTCGAGCATCACGCCGAATGCCGAGGTCTTTTACACTACCAATGGAAGTGACCCGGAAGAAGGCGAATGGACGATGTACGCTAAGCCGTTCGAGATCAGCGACACTACGACGGTCAAGGCCGTTGCCGTTAGTAATAGCGGCGTTAAAAGTTTTGTAGCAGAAGCTATATTCATCGCAAAACCCAACAACTGGACGGTCAAGATCGAGCACAAATACAACCGCCAATACACCGGAGGCGGGGATGAGGGGTTGATCGATGGGATTCGGGGGACGGTG
>JBBRUA010000418.1:0-2824 GCA_038248245.1 Pyrinomonadales bacterium
GGAAGTTCGGGATTGAGAACGCGAAGATTGGGGTTGGCGATGCGGACGATCTTCGGGGCAGGCTCGGTGGCGTTCGGTTTCGCGGGCGTGTTTGCCTGGACGCCGGGCGAGCGTTCGATGCGGTAGGTGAGGACTCTCTCGGCCCCGAAATAGATCTGAGCGGAGTGCGAAGAAAGGTGTTTGACGTAGCGGATGTCCGGGCCGATCGTGCTGGTGCCGATCGCGAACACGCTATGTGCCATATCGGCGATGGGGCGGGGAACGTCCAGCAGCGACAACGGCGAGAAGACCGGCGACGGCCGGCCCGTATCGCTGTTGGTGTGACGACGGCGCGGTTTTGAGCGGGCGACGACCAGGATCGAATAGCCTTCTGAGGCGACTTCGCGAAAAAATCGCATCCAACGGACGATGTCGGAGCTGCCTCCAGACGGACTCTCGAGACCGGAGAGGCTGTCGACGACGAAGATGTCGGCCTTCGACTGCTGAAACAGGAGGCGGATCGAATGCCGTAAATATCGCCGAACATCGCCGTTGAAGGCTTCGGGAATGGTGGGATCGGTGGCGGCGGCGCGTTCGAGACGCCGCGGGAATTGATGGCGGACCGGCAAACGGCCGAGCACATTCGACGCACAACTATACCGATCGCGAAACTGTTCAGCGGAGTTTTCGATATCTACATAAGCGACGCGGCACGGACGAGGACGCGGAAACAGCGCGAGTCCGTATCCATTTGCGATCGACTCGGCGATCTGAACCGCGAAGATGCTCTTTCCAACACCTGTTTCACCGAACAACACCGAAACTTCGCCCGGAAGCCAAAGGTCGCCGAGCAGATAATGCTTTCTCTTTCGTCCGCGTTTAACTTCGGGCAGGTCGTTGGCGGGGGACGACTGGAAGGCTCCGTCGAAGCAGGATTGCTCTGGATGCTTGCGTTTATGGGCGGCGGATAGCTTTTGATACTTCGCCTCGCTTCGTTTTGTATCACGGTCGCTACGCTGGTCTGAATCGCGAGCAGAATCATAGCGGCCGATATCATATTTTTCGTCGTCTGTTTCCATTGTGAGGTCGACCGCAGTGATCCTACGGGCGTAATGAAATTATAAACGACTGTCTCACGGATTGTCAACTGTATTATTGGTGAAACGATGGGAACTTTGTGATTCGCCTTAACGGAAATCGTGCGAGACGACCTCTGTCGAAATCTCGGATATGGGCGTGAAATGGATGGCTTTTAGCATGCCGCGTTCCTCGTAAATTGCGCGAATTATCAGGTAATTACTGTGGTTTATCACGGCACGATACTTTTCGAATTTGTCGGGCATGACGACGAAATTAGAGAAACCGGTCTCGTCTTCGAGCGTGATAAATACGACTTTATTCGCCGACATCGGCCGCTGGCGAATGATGACCGCTCCGGCGACGGAGACGACCTGATTCTTTTTGAGGTTTAGAGATTGTTGGGCTGAGAGGATCCCGCGTTTGGTCATCTCTTCGCGGAAGAACGACATCGGATGTTTGCCGATGGAAATGCCGGTCTTTCGCAGATCGGCGTCGACAAGCTCGAGACCTTCCATGCGTTTGAGGAACGGAGTGTGGACACTCTTGTCCGAAACGGACGAGGCTTCGTCGGTCGTCAGTGGTAAGGGAACGATTCTCGCCGGAGGAACCGGCGATTCGGACAGGAGTGTCCGCACTCCGTCGAATAGCTCGCCGGCGGGTTGGGTGGCGAGTTCGGATTGCCACAGAGCTTCGCGGCGGTGGACGGTTCCGTCGAAATTCAAAGCTCCGGCCAGACTCAAAGCTCGTATCTCGCGTTTGTTGATCTCCGGCACGCGGTCGATGAGGTTGGCGATGCTGGTGTAGAGGTCGTTTGAGCGTTCGGCAACGATCGCCATGCCAATTTCCTTTCGCAGCCCGCGAACAAAGTTGAGGCCGACTCGGACCTGCTTTTCTGTCACAGTATCGATTCCGCTAGCGGTATTGATTGCGACATCCTCGACGGTAAATTCGTACTGCGATCTATTAATATCCAGTGCAATAAAATGCAGATCGTGTCGCTGGGCGTCTTTTACGAGCGTCGCGGCGTTATAGAATCCGAGCGGATAATTATTGAACATCGCAGCCATAAAACACGCGCGAAAATGCACGATGAAATATGCCGACGCGTAGGCAAGCAAGGCGAAGCTGACGGCGTGAGACTCGGGAAAGCCGTAGTTAGAAAATGCCTTGACCGCTTTGACGATGTTCTCGCGTATTTCAGGCGAAATGCCTTTTTTTTCCATTCCGGCGCGAAGGTTATCGCTGATCGATTCGAGTTTGCCTGGACGCTTAAATCCCATCGATCGCCTTAATTCCTCGGCTTGGCTACCGGTGAAATCAGCTATCTCCATCGCTATCTTGAGAAGTTGTTCCTGAAAAAGAGGTACACCGAGCGTTCGCTCTAAAATCGGCTTCAACGAAGGGTGAGGATATGTGATCTCCTCAATGCCCTGACGACGGGCGATGTATGATTTCAGCATATTGCCGACGATCGGGCCAGGCCGGATGATCGCCACTTGGACGACGATATCGTAAAAGGTTTCGGGTTTCGACTTTGGTAAAAATGCGATCTGGGCGCGGCTTTCTACCTGAAACATTCCGACCGTATCTGCTTTTTGAAGTGCTTCGAATACTTTTTTATCGTCGTGCGGTATCTGATAAAGATCGAGCTTTTTGCCGTGATGCTCGTTTATCAGCGAAATCGAATCGCGCAGAACTGCCATCATCCCGAGGCCGAGCAGATCGACTTTTACTATTTTTAGCTCTTCACAATCGGTTTTGTCCC
>JBBRUA010000419.1:0-2808 GCA_038248245.1 Pyrinomonadales bacterium
GGCAAAAGATGCTCGATCGCACGCCTCGCCGCCTTTTTACCGGCGGAATCACCGTCGTAATTAATGACGATCTTTTTCGTGAAGCGGCTCAAAAGCTTTGACTGCTCCGGCGTAAAAGCCGTGCCGAGACTCGCCGCGACGTTGGTGATGCCGAACTGGTAGAGTGCAATTAGGTCAAGATAGCCCTCGACGAGGATCGCGAATTTCTTTTTGCGGATATCCTCTTTGGCCTGAAAGAGGCCGTAAAGATTCTGCCCTTTCGTGTAAGCGGCGGTCTCGGGCGAATTGAGGTATTTGGGCTGATCTTCGGGGTTGAGCGACCTCGCTCCGAAGGCGACGGCTTTACCGTTGACATCAAGGACCGGGAACATTATGCGGCCGCGAAATTTGTCGAAGACACGTTCTTTCTCTTCATTTACCGAAACGAGGCCGCTGTGCTCGATGACGGATTCGTCCTTCGTGTTTTCGCGCAATAAATTGAGAAGTGAGTCCCAACTGTCCGGCGAAAAACCGATGCGGAACGCCTGTTGAGTTTCCAGTGAAATGCCGCGAGCGACGAGATATTCACGGGCCTGTTTCGCATTTTTACTTTTGCTTTGTAACTCTTTTTCCCAGAATTCGAGGGCTATCTGGTTCAGTTCGACGATCTGGTCGGCAAGCTGTTTTTTCTCGTCGCGTTTCTTTTTGCCCTGTTCATACGCCAGATCGTCGACCGGTTCGGGGAGCATCACGCCGGAGATCTCGGCGACACGCTTTATCGCCTCGGGAAAGTTCAGCCCTTCCATCTCCATCACAAAATTAAACGCCGTCCCGCCTTTGCCGCACCCAAAACACTTGTAAAAACCTTTCGACGGATTCACCGAAAACGAAGGCGTCTTCTCCGAATGAAACGGACAACAAGCCATCCAATTCGCCCCTTTCTTCTTGAGATCCTGAGCATACGGCTGTATTATCCGCACCAGATCAGCACGGTTTTTCAGATCATCAATGAAGTATTGGTCGTAGAGCATTACGCACCCGAAACAAGCAAATCTGTTAAGCGCTTAGTCAGACGAAAGCCACATTGGTCTAAAGCCCTCATCAAGCTGTGATCGGGGACAATCAGGCCTTTTGCGGAAGCATCAAGGAGGATGCCAATCGTTCCGGTGACATCGAGGCCAAGAGAAAAGGCAACGCGCCGACCTTTCTTCTCGTCGATGATGATGCGACATCCATCAGTCTCGAGAGCCAAGGCTATCGAACTCGCTTCTCCGCTATCTAACTCAAGGCGCAAAGATTGCTCCCGATTTAGGTCCGAGGGATCATGAACCGAGAAAAACGATGGTAGCGGAAGTCCGTATTCCTCGGCTACTTTGCTGGTAACCCAAATTTCACCGTAAATCTGCTTCAGTATGTCCAAACGGTCGAGATTGGTGAAAAGAATTAAGCAACTTGCGTCCGAGATGACAACCGTCATTGTCTGAGGCGCCTCAGATCTTCCAATGCTTCATCCGCATCATAGCCGAAGATGGAAACTCCATATTTGCCAAGCGATTCGAGAAATGTTCGCTTGGAAACGCCGGCCAGATCAGCTGCCTGTCCACCTGAAAGCGTTCCATCCTCGTAGAGTTTCGCCGCAAGTGTCATTTTCAGGTCGAATTCGCTCAGTGTCACAGAGGCGGGCAGTTCGATTTCTAATGTAGCAGTCATAGATAGATTTTCCGCCTGATTGCGATTTGTGTCAATAGTTTAGGAACAGACGCTCGCGATTTTTGAATTATCTATGAAGTATTGGTCGTAGAGCATTTACTTTTTCTTGGTCGGAATGATCCAGAATTCGGTGTAAGGTACGATTTTCGTCCGATACAAGACTTTGATACGTCGTCGATCTGCTTTCGGGAGTTGATTTATGAGAAACGCGACGGATTCGGGGCGCTCGCGGGCAGGGCCAAAGATGACTATCTTCCCGCGCAACTCAAGCTTCGACCGCAGTAGTTGCAAAAATGCTGGAAGAGTATTGAAAGAGCATGGGCCTTCGCCTTCATGACTGAATAGATTGATTGCGTCATACGTTTGGGGATAAACGGCGACAACACGACCATCACTTATCAAAGGCGGCGAGGAACCTTGAGGCACTAACCAGAATTCTCCGCCCTTTAAGCTTTCTGTATTTTCGACAACTGATGCTTCTATTTCTTTTCCTAAACGTACGTTGAAAGATGTTATTAGCATTTTCTTAAAGGAATTATTCCGTCCTCGAAGAAGTACTAATCCCGTGGCAGTTCGTTCCTGATTCAATCGATAAGTGAAATTATCAACTCGAGCAAGAAAATCCTCGCACGTGATCGAACCAAACTCATCGACTAGAATGGCTTTCGGCTCTTCCTGTGCAAAGACAGAAACCGCGAGAAACAAAACAATTATTGGGAAGAGTTTTTTCATTGCTTTAACTCCGCAATTGTCGCGCCGGTTTCGCAAAGACGGGTGGGACATGTGGATGCGTCCGATCGCGTTAATTGTTTTAGATCCAATGTGTTACAGCCAGTAATTACAATTCTTGTCCCGCGTGTCCTACCCTTGTCTCAGACCTTAACGGGACACCGAAGGTATTGTAATCATTATACTTGCGGTCAAATATTAGCTTGCCCCACCATGTTTTCAAAAAAACGTGACACACGTGTGTCGCAGATCAATTTCAAGCGAAAAAACGATGCCTATCCCGACTCTCGACACACAATTAGATTGCCAAATAGCTGTTGCAATGATAGTTCACTAATGAACACATATCAATAAAATCTTTCCGCTCACTGCTTCAACTCTGCTATCGTA
>JBBRUA010000420.1:0-2807 GCA_038248245.1 Pyrinomonadales bacterium
GAGTGTGTCGTTCAATTGACGATTTTGATCCTCGGCCTGCTTTCTCGCAGTAATATCGCGCAGGATGACCGTATAAACCTTTTTGCCATCTGTCTCGATCTTCGAAATCGACGCCTCGATAGGAAACTCGACGCCGTCCGACCGCAGGCCGTAAAGTGAGCCGAGCGAACCCATCGTCCGTCGTGTCACGTGCGTTTTACCGAAATTGTCAATGTGGTCGCTGTGGTTATGACGAAACCGTTCGGGGATAAACCGGTCTAAAGGCTGGCCGATAGCCTCGGTTGCCGGATAGGCAAACATCCTCTCGGCGGCGGAGTTAAAGAGTATAATTTTCTGCTTTTCGTTAACGCTAATGATCGCATCCATCGCCGATTCGATAATGCCCTGTAATTCTGCCCGACTTGAGTTCAGCGTTTCCTGCACCCGCTTGATTTGATCGACATCCGTGTTAGTTCCGAACCACTGTACGACCTGTCCCTCATTATCCTTAAGCGGGACGGCACGCGTCAGGAAAGGTAGAAACACACCGTCCGCCCCTCGAATAGGAAACTCCATCTCGAATTCCGTGCCCGCAGCGATCGCCTCCGGCCATTTTTCCATGACTAGGGGCAGGACCTTGGGGTCCTGAACACTTTGCCAGCCCCAGCCTTCCATTTGTTCGGGCGTGGTTCCGGTGTAGTCATACCACCGCTGGTTATACCAAAAAATGAAACCGTCCGGCCTGGCGATCCACGCCAGTTGCGACATGGAATTCGCCATGGTGCGGAAACTTTCCTCGCTCTCGCGCAATTTCTCCTCCGCCTGCCGGCGGGAGGTGAGATCGAGGATCACCGCGAGAAAAGCACTCTCTCCGCCGTGATCCACCAATTGCAAATGAACTTCTACGGGATACAGGGATCCGTCGAAACGGCGATGCCCGGTTTCGAAAATCAAGCTGGATTCTTCCCCCTGGATCAATGGTTGGAGCAACTGCAGAAATCTGCGTTCATCAAACTCAGGCTTTAAGTCCAGAGGTGTAAACTGCCGCAACTGGTCCTGCGTATAGCCGAGGTTCAGGCGCGCTCCTTGATTGACGAAGATGAAACGCAGGGTTTTGGCATCGAACAAAAAGATCTCATTGAGACTATACTCCAAGGCATGATACAGCCGGGCTCGTTCGGCTTCCGCCACTTTGCGCTCTGTAATGTCGATAGCGGAAGGCACGAGAAACACCATCTTTCCTGTTTCGTCTCGCAACGGCTGCAAAGAAAAATCGATCCAGATCAACACGCCGTCGGCGACGCGGACTTGTTCGTCGTAGCGTATAATTTCACCGCTTGCTGCCCGCTTGATAGCATCGCTCAACCGTTGGTTCACGCCGTCCGAATATGCCCACCAATAAGTATCTTGAAAAGGTTTGCCCAGAACATCCTCCGATCGAAGCGAGGCAGCATCCAACGCGGGCCGGTTGGCTAACAACAGCACACCACCGACGTCCATCAGACCGACGAACATTTGTGGCCCAAGGCCGTCCAGTACTAGCCGGAGCCGCTCCTCGCGTTCTTGAAGGGCCAACGCCGCCCGCTTTCGCTCGGTGACGTCCATAGCCAAAACGAGTCGAGCATTCCGGCCGTCCGAGAACAGTTCATGAGACGTGATTTCCACGTCGATCAGACTGCCGTCTTTTTTTCGATGTTTCCAGACCGTCGACGTATTGATCTCGTCAATGGTTTTATCGAGGTTTTCAAGCAGTCTTGGAATTTCATCCTCCGGACGGATATCTTTGATGGTCATCGTGAGAAACTCTTCCCCCGAATATCCATAAAAGAAGCTCGCCGCATCGTTGACAGCCAAAAACCGCAGTGTTTCGATGTCATAGACCCACATCGGGAATGGGTTGTTCTCAAATAGGAGGCGGTATCGTTTTTCCGATTCGCGCAGATTCGCCTCGACCGATTTTCGTCCGCTGACTATAAGGACGATAAATGCGAAGAGTGCAAGTATGGTGAAATGCCCAAATGCCCATTTACCGAGCGTAGTATCGGGCGGGAGAGGATTTAAGTAGATCGTTGCGGCGGATATCAGGATGGCTAAAATAAGCCCGGGCCTGCGGCCACCAAACCAAGCGACGACAAAGATTCCGGCCACTACGGGGATAGTAAAATTGATCTTTATCGAAAACCACCTAAGAAAGATCGAACTTCCTAAGATAGCCAGAAAGACGAGAGCGGCAAGGCCGTATCGCCGGAGACCGGATTTCATACCGCTTTTCATCTATCACCTCCTCGCTGTGGCTGCAGCAGGCTGTGGATCCCACGCCGCCTTGAACAATAGTGGCCTCATAGATAGGCTGCTCTTATCTTGCGCGTAACCAGTCAAGTATGGGAATCCTGTCCTGAGCAAATCCAAACAACGGACTGCAACCTGTCGAGAGGTTTGCACCGCGAGCAGGAATTCAGCGTCGGCAGTTTTTTCTGCGGCTTTCGCATACAACGATATGTCGAACAAACTGGAGAACCAAGTCGCCGACGAGCGTGCGATATACAGGTAGTACGTTTTCACTCACCGTCCAAAAGCCAGTTCCTACAGTACTCGCCGCCGGCGTCGTCTACGAAAAGCCCCGGAAGTGAAGAAGACCCATTCACGTTGATTGCGAGATTACAGCGCGAACGTCACGAATAGCTTATCGAATCGAGGACTTTGCCTTTGTACGACACCATACATTCGAGATTTTCTTTGGGTGGCAACTCCGAGCCGATAAGGAAAGACTCAACGACGATTCTGAACAATCGAGTCGAAACCCCAAAACTTCAATATAAAGTCTAATA
>JBBRUA010000421.1:0-2794 GCA_038248245.1 Pyrinomonadales bacterium
AATGATATATTTATCGATCAGATCGGCGGGCTGAATGCGTTACCGGCGATAGCCTAAATACACCGAATATACATGCGAAAATTCTTAGCGGTAGTTAAACACGAATACAAAAAGGTCGTCTATAAATGGACGTTCCTCGTCGGTACGCTTTTGTTTCCGGTACTCGGGGCAGGATTTGCGGTCGTGCCGGCGTTTATATTTTCGCTGAAGGGCGAGCCGACGCGGCTTGTCATTGTCGATCCGACAAGAACGATCGCCTCGCGACTCAAGGAGAATCTTTCCGCCGAAAAGATTGTGGCGCAAACGCAACAAGCCGCCAAAGATGCGAAAGTTGATGTTTCTGCGTCGCAGAGCGATCAGATGAAGAAGTCGGGCAAACTGATCGCCGCCCGATTTGTATTTGTCGATTACGACGGAGCCTCGAAATCGGGGGACGAAGTGCGTTCTGATCTTAACGCATTGGCTGCGAAGGACGAGATCGACGCGTACATCATCGTGCCTGCAAGTATTGAAGCGAAAGATGCCCGATATGAGTTCCGTTCGCGAAAGGCCGGGGATTTCGTGGCGGGTGATCTCGTTAAAGACGCGCTCAATCAGGCGGTTCGTTCACAGCGGATGGCGGACGCGAACATTAGCGAAACGAAGGTCCGGGAACTAAGTAAAGGCGTCGATCTGGAGTCGAAATCGATCGATGAGAAAGGACAGGAAAAGGACAGCGATATGCTGCTCGTAGCGTCGTTTGTGATCGGCATGATGATCTACATCACGCTTGCGATCTACGGCCAAGTGATCATGGGAGCGGTTGTTGAGGAAAAAGAGACGCGCATCGCCGAAATACTTTTCTCGTCGGCGAGACCGTTCGAATTAATGTTCGGGAAACTCGTCGGCGTCGGTCTAGCTGGATTGACTCAACTCGGCATTTGGGTGACATCGGTCGCGGCGCTGATCGCCTTCGTCGCCGTGCAGTCCGATCTTTCCCCGTATCTCGAAGGTTTACCGAACATCACGCCGCTAATGGTCTTCTACTTCCTGCTTTTCTTCTTGCTCGGATATTTTATTTACGCCTCGATTTTCGCATTGATCGGGTCCGTCGTAACGACTGTCCAAGAAGGCGGGCAATTCGCTTTTCCGCCGATAATGATATTGCTGATCGGCTTCTATATGAGCTTTGCAGTGATACGTGATCCGAACTCGAGCCTTTCGTTTTGGGTCTCGATCTCGCCGTTCTTCGCGCCTATTACGATGCCGGTTCGGATACTGGCGGAAACACCGCCATTCTGGCAGATCGCCCTTTCGATAGGCATCAACGTCATCGCTATCGCATTCCTCGTATGGCTCGCAAGCCGCGTTTACCGCGTTGGAATGCTGATGTACGGCAAACGGGCGACGATTCCTGAGATATTCAAATGGATCAGGCAAGCGTAGTCAAAAAGTTCTATCGGAAAGGAGGGGAACGGAAATGAAGAGTGTAATTTTATTCGTCGGCCTCGTTTTCTCGTTATCGGCCTGCGGTTTGGGAACGGTCACTAGAAACAAGCCGGCGCTGAATAATGCCGCATCGCCCCAACCAACCCTTGCTGTTGCTGTCGCGACGCCGATCGCGAATTCGGCAGAGGTAATGCCGGCGGGCGTGAAGGTGGATAAGGTGCAGAATGTGAAGTTTGCCGGCGGCAAAGCCGATGACGGCTGGCTCTGGATCGATCCGGACGGCGAATTCGCCCCGACTGCCCATGAATTCAAAAATGGACGCCTAATGATGGCGATCCCGACGAACAAAGACCTGTACGGCGGCAATCGCACCGCACCACGGTTCTTAAAAGCGGTGAGCGGTGATTTTCAGATCGAAACTCACGTAAAATTTGATCCTTCGCAGGATTATCAGGGAGCGGGACTTTTGATTTACAAGGACGGCGACAATTACATTAGGTTGGAACGGGCATTCGGCGGAATCGGCGGCGGCGGTAGCGGCATCCGTTTAGATACGCGAGTGCGCGGTGAATACAATTCGCCGGTCACTCCGATCGATATCCCAACTAAAACGACCGAGTGCGATCTGAAAATCACCCGGCGACTGAATGTTTTCTCGATCTATTGGCGCGAAAATGAAAATGCCGAATGGCGTTCGCTCGAGGACGTCGAAACGGTCTTCCCGGAGACGATCCAGGCGGGAGTGATGGGCTGCAACACAGCAAACGAGATCACGGCGGAATTTACAAACATTAGGTTGTCGCCGCAGCCTTTGCAGCCGCCGTATTAGCTAACGGAATACCGATCTGCATCTTATCTTTATGGACGGAGAACGGTTGTTGTTCGCGGTGAGTTATACTGCAACTTAGCTATTCGATTGAAACGTTAATTTTAATAAAGGAGAAAAATATGTTTGGACTAATTGGACAACTTATCGGCGGATTGATCGTGGGAATTTTGGCAAGGCTTCTGCTACCGGGTAAGGAAGCGTTGCCCGACGGAGCGTTGGGATGGCTGTTGACGGCCTTACTCGGTATCGCGGGTGCGTTCATTGGCGGATTTATCGCAAGGTCGCTCTGGGCCGGTGAGAACTATGCAGCGGGCTGCATCATGTCGATACTCGGAGCGATAATACTGCTTTTGCTCGTCAGATTCATCTTTGGACGAGCGAACGCAACCTAAAATTAGGTAGATACAAATTAAGAGGACGAATAAGATCGGTCGATCTTATTCGTCTTCTTCTATTTTCTCTATCTCTTTTTCGATCCGTCGATTGGGGATCAGCCACATGAGGGCGACCGTGACGTACAGTGCGCCGGCGATAGCC
>JBBRUA010000422.1:0-2793 GCA_038248245.1 Pyrinomonadales bacterium
AAGAGTATCGAAACAACCGCGAATATCGATTCTCGGCACCGGCAGTGAGATCGTCGAGATCGGTAAAAAGCCTGGACGCGATCAGATCCGCAACTCTAATTCCGTGATGCTCGATGTTCTGGCTCGGAAATTTGGAGCGACGACAACCGTTTTGCCGAATGCAATTGACGAGATCAACAGCCTAAGTTCACAGATCAAAACAGCGTCAACGAACTCAGATATTCTCATCATCACCGGCGGGGTCTCGGTCGGCAAATACGACCTCACAAAACTTGCCCTGACAAACCTTGGTGCCGAAATATTCTTCGACAAGGTCCGTCTTAAACCGGGCAAGCCCGCGGTTTTCGCCCGGCTCGGGAGAACATTGATCTTCGGCCTTCCCGGCAATCCGGTCTCGGCTGCGGTCACGTTTCACTTGTTTGTTCGTCCAGCCATTTTGCAGATGCAAAACGCGCCGTTAACCTCACCGAAAACCGGTTTCGCAGTTATTTCGTCGGACGTTCGCGCCGCCAAGGAACGCCACACCTACCTTCCTGCGAAACTATCTACCGACAAACTCGGCCATCTCATCGCCGATCCGCTAAAATGGCAAGGGTCGTCAGATTTTATTGGATTTGCACGCGCCGATGCATTAATCGTCGTCGCTCGCGATAAGATACTAAACAAAGGCGACGTAGCAAAGATCGAATATTTATGAGCGAACTGTCACATTTTGACGAATCCGGGAAGATAAAGATGGTCGACGTTTCCGCCAAAGAATCGACTATTCGCCGGGCGATCGCGTCGGGCAACGTCGTGCTTTCCGCTTCGACCCTTGATACTCTGAAAACGCAGACCAATCCAAAAGGCGATCCGCTCGAGATCGCCCGCATCGCCGGAATAATGGCGGCAAAGCGAACTTCCGAGCTGATCCCGCTCTGCCATCAAATAAATCTTTCGAAGGTAAACGTGACGGCCGAATTTTATGATTCCGGCATTCACCTCGAGGCTGAGGCCGTCACTTCGTCGCAGACCGGCGTCGAAATGGAAGCACTGACCGCCGTCTCAGTCGCTGCACTGACCATTTACGATATGTGTAAAGCTGTTCAGAAGGACATCGTGATCTCGGACATAAAATTAGTTTCAAAAACTGGCGGCAAGTCTGATTATGTCGATCGTTCCTAAACTATCGGCGATCTACTATTAACCATTGGCGAACTTTCGCATACAATAGTCGTATTCGGTTATGGATTAGATGAGGAGTTTTAAATGAGATATAAGCTTGCCGAAGACGCAAAACCACAATTGATGCTTTTGATCGTAGCGACTTTTATCAGCATTGGCCTGTGGGCCTTTGCCTGGTATCTGCCGATCGTTGGTTACGTTTACTATCCGCTGCAGCTCTTTGCGACCTTTATCCATGAGAGCAGTCATGCTCTGGCGGCATTCATTACCGGCAATTCAGTATCTAGTTTGACGGTTTCGCCGGATACGAGCGGAGTTGTTTGGTCTAGTGGTTCCGGACTCGCGGGACTATTTATCTCAAGTGCCGGTTATCTCGGGGCGACAGCTTTCGGAGCGGCTCTGCTCGCGTGGATCCGCTTCGGACGTTCGTCACGCGGTGCGTTGTATTTCTCCGCCGGCCTGATCGGTGCGATGACACTCGTGTTTGGATTCTTGCTCCCGTTTTGGAATCTACTCGATAAAGTAACATTCGGCAGCGTCGCATTCACAGTGTTCTCGGGCATTATTCTCTCGATCGGCCTTTTTGCTATTGCCAGATACGCACCGCTCAAGTGGGCGAATTTTGCACTCGCGTTTCTTTCTGTCCAGTGTTTACTTAATGCGTTCTTCAGCCTGAAAGACCTTTTCTTTATCTCCGCACTTTCGAACCAACAAACAGATGCCGCAAATATGGCCGCCGCGACTGGCATTCCGGGACTAGTTTGGGTATTGATCTGGATCACAATTTCGGTGGTAATGATCTCACTCGGCCTGAGGCTATACGCTGTCAGCGGCAGTAAAGCAGCGAGCGATTCGGTATTTGAGGATCCGTCATGAAAACTTTGCTTCTTGTTTTGCTGCTTGCGATTTCAATCGCTGCTCAGGTGAAAAAGCCTGAGCCTCCGGCTGTGAAAATCCCATACGATCGTTCACTGCAAACCGTCGTCGTGACAACGAAAGACTGGAATGAGATATCGGGCATCGCAAGACTTTACGAACGCAAAGACACGAAATCAAAATGGACAATGGTTGGCGAGCAGTTCCCTGTCGTCGTCGGCAGCGGCGGTCTCGCGTGGGGCGACAAACTGACTCGTGATGTTATCGCCAACAAGATCAAACAGGAAGGCGACAATAACTCGCCAGCCGGTCTTTTTCCGCTAACCGCATCGTTCGGTACGGGCGTTAAGCCAAACGCGGTCGAACTTCCCTACACTAAACTTGAGCAGTATACAGAGTGCGTTGACGACCCAAAATCTAATTTATACAACCGCATTGTAAACCGCATGCAGGTCGGTAATTTCGACTGGAAAAGCTCAGAGAAAATGCTCGCGGTTGGTGATGAATACGCACTCGGCGTTTTTGTCGGATACAATTCGTTCCCCGTCGAACCGAGCCGCGGATCGTGCATCTTTCTTCACGTCTGGAAGAATGCGACGAGCGGAACCTCCGGCTGTACCGCGATGGAACGCCGAAATGTCGAACGCATCGTCGGCTGGGCATCAATCGCAAAGAATCCCTATATAGTTCAGCTAACCGAGTCCGACTACAAAAAATACCAAAAATCGTGGAAGCTCCCGAAACTTTAGTCAG
>JBBRUA010000423.1:0-2792 GCA_038248245.1 Pyrinomonadales bacterium
GACCAGATCAGAATCATAACCGCCCGGCGTGCGGATCCGGATGAACGCCGCAAACACGAAAATGAATCAAATTGATACTGACGACGAGATGCGACCTCATTACGATTTTGATTATTCCAAAGCAAAGCCAAACCGTTTTGCGGAGAGGTACAACACAATGGTTCGCCACGTAGGTTTAGCCCCCGATGTCGCAGATCAGTTTCCGACTGAGGAGTCTGTCAATAACGCACTGCGTGATTACATCCGAATTACGCGAACTCCGAATGTTGAAGTTTCCACGCCTTAGCCATCGCCATATGCTGATTCGAAGTGCTTTATTGGTCTTGTTTTGTTTCGCCTCTTGCGGCGGTCAGACCTCGGTATCGTTCGAGTGGAAGACAATTGAATTCACCGATGCCCGAATTCGAGCATCCTTGCCGTGCGTTCCGAAGATCTCAAAAAAATCATTTCAAGATGAACCTCGACCAATCCAGATTTATGGATTTGACTGTGAAATTGACGGAATTCGGTTCTCGCTCTCTGTGAAGAATCACCAAAACGACTTTACCTTAAAGACTGTCAGTGAGTCCTTTGACTCTAACGAATTTCTGCTAATGAGTATGTTCGGCGAAGTTGAACATTTTAGTGTGAGAAATCACCGTACAACGAAAGGTTATGAGTCGCGAGACTACGACGTTGCAATTACGGACGGTGGAAAAATTCGAAGCCTGATAGTGGTCAACGAATTTGCGACTTACCAAGCTTTGGTAGGGGTAACGTCGGAGAATCTTCATATTCTTGGTCAAAAGAAGCTGGACTTTGTGAAAGTTAGCGAAAAATTCTTTGGGTCTGTCGAAGTCCTCAATAAATGATGTTCATCGATTCCCATTGCCACATTGACGGCGAGCAGTTTGATGAGGATCGCGATGCGGTTGTCGCGAGGGCTCGAGAAGCTGGGGTTGTGGCGATGTTGAATATCGGGACGGGTGATCCTCGTACGGATGATTTTCGGCGGGCGGTGGCGGTGGCGGAGAAGTATGAGAATGTTTACGCGGCGGTTGGGGTTCATCCGCATGATGCGAAGCTGTATGATGATGCCGCAGAGGAGCATCTGATCGAGTTGGCAAAAAACGAAAACGTCATCGCGTGGGGTGAGATCGGGCTTGATTATTATTATGATCATTCGCCGAGAGATGTACAGAGAGACGTTTTTCGGCGGCAGATTCGGACGGCGAGAGGTCTTGATCTGCCGATAATTATTCACAGCCGCGATGCTGATGACGAGACTGTTAAGATCTTGACTGACGAGTGCTCGTACGACGGATTTCGCGGGATAATGCACTGCTTTGGCGGAACGCCTGAGATGGCGGAGGGGTTGATGAAGATCGGATTTTTGATCTCGTTTGCGGGTAATGTGACGTTTAAAAAGGCTGATAATCTTCGTGATGCCGCCCGCGTTGTGCCGCTAGATAAGTTGCTGATCGAGACCGATTGCCCGTTCCTAACGCCGGTGCCGTTTCGCGGAAAGCGGAACGAGCCTGGCTTTGTTGCACACACTGCTCAGTTTTTGGCGGACTTTTACGGCGTTTCGGTTGAAACTCTTGCTACGAGCACTACTTCGAATTTTGTCGGAATTTTCGGTATCGACGCCCTGAGCATTGACTGAGTGAGCGATTTACTTCGATCAAGAGCTCTTGAAAACGTGTTATACTTGCAACGGAGTATAGTGTATGGGTTCAGCGGTTTAAAATGCAAGTATTCCGACAATTCGAGGCCTGAGCCACACTATGGCAGAGTTTTTTTAAAAAAGTTGTGGGACAAGGGTAAAATGTGCTCTTAACTCTAATAAACACAATAGTTTGCCTGTCCCAAACATTTATGGGACAAGTTGGGACAGATAACGTCGAGTAGATGACGTAAAGTCATTAAAATCAACAGATAAGAGCGAGAAATGTCGGAGGCCTGTCCCACGTGACTAACTGATTTTTCGCATACCTAACCTTCGACTTCTATGGTTAAATAATCATTATGGCAAAAGAAAATACATTTGATATCGTTTCAAAAACAGACTACGCGGAGCTTACGAACGCATTGAATCAGACCTCGAAAGAGATCTCTCAGCGGTTTGATTTTAAGGGTAGTAAGGCAGCGGTTGAGCTGAAAGAGAAAGATCTGATCATGACCGCCGAAGACGAGACGCGTTTGCGAAACATGAACGACATTCTCCAAAGCAAGCTTCTCAAACGCGGCATTTCGTTAAAGGCTCTCGATTACCAAACAATCGAGGCCGCGGCGGGTGGAACGGTTCGCCAACTCGTCAAGGTTCAACAGGGAATCCCGGTCGACAAAGCAAAAGAGGTCGTCCGCTACATCAAAGACAACAAATTCAAGGTTCAGCCGTCCATTCAGGGTGAAACTGTAAGAGTTTCCGGTAAGGATCGTGACACATTGCAGGAAGTGATGGCGGCACTAAAAGGGCAAGACTTCGGCATCGATATGACTTTTGATAATTTCAGGAGTAATTAGCGATGACCAGGGTGTGTTGGTTGCGTCCGTACCGGAGCTTCACGGTTGTCACACCCAGGCACGATCGCTTGACGAATTAATGGTTCGTATTAGAGAAGCGATCGAATTGTGCCTTGAGGTTGAAGGACTGTAAACTCCGATGCCGCGATTTGTTGGTTTTCAAAGAATGTCGATTGAGGCATGACGGACGTCGCGACTATTGATGGAAAACGGTTGCTCAAATTACTTCAAAAGCGAGGATTTGACGTAATTAGGCTCAGAGGGTAGTCATCACTTCGGTCGGCACC
>JBBRUA010000424.1:0-2783 GCA_038248245.1 Pyrinomonadales bacterium
AGGCGTCGATGTCGATCTCAAAAGCCTCGAACGCAATTTTTTTACAACATCGAGCTGCGGCGTCTGCGGAAAGAGTTCGATCGAGGCTTTGCATACCGGCGTCACAGAATTGAGTTCGGATGATCTTCCGCCGATAGATCCGGCGTTGATTCACAATCTGCCCGCGATATTGCGGGCGTCGCAAGAGGTTTTCGAGCAGACTGGCGGGCTGCACGCTTCCGCATTATTCGATCGAACCGGAAAGCTGGAGATCGTTCGCGAAGACGTCGGCCGGCACAACGCTCTCGATAAAGTGATCGGTGCTAAATTTCTAGCCGGGCAGACGCCTTTGTCGGAAACAATACTGCTGGTTAGCGGGCGGGCGAGTTTCGAGCTTGTGCAAAAGGCTTTGATGGCGGGAATTCCAGTTCTGGCGGCTGTCGGTGCTCCATCGAGCCTCGCGGTCGAACTCGCCGCCGAATTCGGCATGACGCTCGTTGGGTTCGTCCGCGATGATCGATTTAACATATACACGGGCGAACATCGTATTCACTCGAAACACGTCGCAACGGCGGCGGCAATCTAAGATTCGGCAAGGTATGAAGCTAAGGATCAAGGGGAATTCGATTCGGTTTCGGTTGCTGCAAAGCGAGGTCACGCGCCTTGCCGCCAGCGGCGTTATCAGCGAAGAGGTTCGATTCGGGACGGCGACCGATCAGGTTCTGCGTTATTCGATCGCCGCTTCGGACGGAGTCGAGGAAACGACCGTCGAATTCGGCGATAACCAGATCCTTGTCCTGCTGCCCGAAACGGTCGCGTTAGATTGGACTTCGACTCAGACAGTTAGTATCCATACCGTGATCGACATCGATGAAGACGATAAACTTGATGTACTGATCGAAAAAGATTTCGTCTGCCTCGACCGCCCCGAAGACCCGGACAAGGCCGACGCGTTTCCGAACCCGGGAGCGAAATGTTGGAGCATCATTGAGCTCTCCTCTGTGAGCTTCGTGAAAAAATCTTAAACACAGAGAACACGGAGAGAAGACACAGAGTTCACCGAGCGATCAAGATCATGAGCGAAGGCACCACAGAAAATATTAAGGTTCGTTCACCCGAAAAGCTTGGCGATCTAACCGTCTCGAAACCGCTCAAGATCGCGGCCGGCTTCAAATCTCTCATTGAGACGATGTCGAACGTTTTCCCCAAGATGGGCCCGATCAATGCCGTGCGTGGCCTGCTCGTTCTAAATCAACACGGCGGCATCGATTGTCAATCGTGCGCCTGGCCTGACCCTGAGGAAAAAAGAACGATCGCCGAATTTTGCGAAAGCGGAGCAAAAGCCCTCGCCGACGAAGGCACGAGCAAAAAGATCGTGAGTGATTTCTGGGCCGAATACAGCGTCGCCGAACTGTCGGAGAAAGACGATTTCTGGATGAGTAAGCAGGGGCGTCTAACCGAACCCGTTGTCCTGCGAAAAGGCTCGACACACTACGAGCCGATTTCATGGGAAGACGCTTTTGAACTCATCGCCGGCGAACTGAACGCTCTCGATTCGCCCGACGAAGCGATCTTTTACACTTCCGGTCGAACCTCGAACGAAGCGGCATTCCTCTATCAGCTTTTCGTACGGCAATTCGGCACGAACAATCTTCCGGACTGCTCGAATATGTGTCACGAGTCGACCAGTATGGCTTTGGGTGAAACTATCGGCCTCGGCAAGGCTACGGTGCGGATGTCGGATTTCGACAAGACAGACCTCGTCATAGTCATCGGCCAAAATCCCGGAACCAACGCTCCTCGCATGATGTCGTCGCTACAGGACGCGAAGCGATCGGGTGCCAAAATGCTTGCGATCAATCCCCTGCCCGAGGCCGGATTGCTTAACTTCGTTAATCCAAATCCGCAGCATTATTCAAACCTGCTAAAGTTTCCCATTGCTCTCTTTGGGAACGTACCCACGCCGTTCGCGGACCTTCACTTGCCTGTTCGCATCGGCGGCGACATGGCGTTGTTAAAAGGGATGATGAAGGTGATGCTCGGACGCGAACTTGCCGCTCCGGGTTCGATATTCGACAAGAAATTTATCAGCGAAAAGACAGAGGGTTTCGACGAGCTTATTGCCTCGCTCGACGCGACGGAGTGGGACGACATTCTGACCGAGAGCGGATTAAAGCGTGCCCAGATAATCGAAGCATCTGAGATGTTCATCAACGCCAAGCGCGTGATCACGTGTTGGGCGATGGGCCTGACACAGCATAAGACGTCGGTCGCGACCATTCAGGATGTCGTCAACCTGCATCTGCTACGCGGGCAGATCGGCAAGGAAGGTGCCGGACTTTGTCCGGTCCGTGGCCACTCGAATGTCCAGGGCGACCGAACGATGGGCATCTGGGAAAAGGTGAACGAAAAATTCTCCGTTCCGCTAGCGAAAGAGTTTAATTTTGTTCCTCCGCAGGAGAACGGCCTTGATGTCGTGGACAGCATTAAAGCGATGAGCGACGGGAAGGCAAAGATATTTTTTGCGATGGGAGGCAATTTCCTAAGTGCCGCACCGGACACCGACTTTGTTTTCGACGCCTTAAAAAAATGCAGGCTGACCGTCGAGGTCATCACTAAGCTTAATCGTACCGCTCTCGCGACCGGTGAGCAGGCATTGATCCTGCCGTGTTTAGGGCGTTCGGAGATCGACATGCAAGCGGACGGCGAGCAGTTCGTCACGACTGAGAGCACGATGCTCAACGTCCAGATGTCGAAAGGAATTTTCAAACCGGCATCCGAGCATCTTCGCAGCGAACCGTGGA
>JBBRUA010000425.1:0-2780 GCA_038248245.1 Pyrinomonadales bacterium
ATGATCCGGTCGGCGAACTCCGACGCCAGGTTGAGATCGTGCGTGATGACGACCGCCGAACAGCCGCACTCGCGGCACCGTTCGCGCACGAGCCGAAACATCATCGCTTGATGTGCGAGATCGAGATTCGCCGTCGGTTCGTCAAGCAGTAGTATGCGAGCATTCGTGGCGATCGCTCTCGCCAAAACGACCCGCTGCCGCTCGCCGCCTGACAGTTCGTTCATCAGCCGTGTCGCAAATTCGCCAAGGTCACATTCCGCGAGGGCGAGCTCAGCCGACTCGATATCATCAGCCGTCTCCCAACCAAACGCACCGCCATGAACAAACCTGCCGGACAGCACAAATTCCACAACCGTCACCGGAAACCGCGTCTCATTTTCCTGCGCGACCACCGCGATCTGCCCCGCGATCTCACGCCGCGACATGTTCGCAAGTTGCCGCCCGTCAACCTCGATCTCACCGCCAGCGACCGGCAAAGTTCCATTCAGGGCTTTGATCAACGTCGTCTTCCCCGCACCATTTGAGCCAACTAATGCAATGATCTGCCCGTTCGCCAAGCTCATCGAAACATCACGCAAAACCTCGCGTGTGCCATATTTAACTGTTATGTTCCGAACCTCTAGCATTGTCCTGTCAGTACCACCTGCGGTAGCGGGTGGCTGAACGCTGTCATTATTCAACAAGCGAACCGCGAATACTCTGCGTCTTAAACCACCCGCTACCGCAGGCGGTTCTGACTCAATTCCTTCTCAACAAATATATAAACAACGGTGCACCGATCAGCGCCGTGATCGCTCCGACCGGCAATTCTCTCGGAGCGATCGCCGTCCTTGCGATCGTGTCCGCGAAGACCACAAATATCGCACCAGCGATCGCCGAAAAAGGCACAACCAACCGGTTATCGCTTCCCACCGTCAGCCGAACCAGATGCGGCACGATCAACCCGACGTAGCCGACCGACCCGCTCGCCGCGACGGCCGCCCCGACGACCAAACTCGCCGACCCAAAAACGAGCATCCGCACCCGGCCGACCTCGACGCCGAAATCAAACGCATCACGCTCACCGACCATCATCAGATTCAACGCCCGAGCCTGCGACATCAGCACGATCGTGCCAATAATTACGGCACCGAGGCTGATGTAAACGCCATTCACAGTTGCCTGCGACAGATCACCGAGCAGCCAAAACGTAAAACTTCGCAGCTTCGCCGCATCGAGCAAAGTCGTGAGCATCACGATGATCGACGATAAAAACGTCGTCACGATCACACCCGACAACACCAGCCGCTCAACGCTCATGCCCGAACGGCTTTTCGCCATCCGATAGACCGCGACCGTCGCGATTCCAGCTCCCGCAAACGCCAAGATCGGCCGCGAGATCTCGAGGCTCTGAAAAAAAACGAAAGCCAGCATTGTCCCCAACGCCGCACCATTCGAAACGCCCAGCAAATAAGGCTCAGCCAACGGGTTTCGCAACAACGACTGCAATCCCGCACCCGCCACAGCCAAACTCGCCCCGACACACGCACCAAGCAATATTCGCGGCAACCGAATATCATAAAGGATCGACCACTGCTGCTCATTCAGATCAAACAACGGCAAGCGTTCCGCACCAAAAGCGGCGGCCATTACTAGCACAATTACAAGCGTAGCAACCAAAAAAATAGCGTTGGTTAATCTTCGTTTCACGATCTGTGCGTATGCAGCATGCGGCCGAGCTCTTCTAACGCATCAACGAGCCGCGGCCCGGGTCGGGATAATAAATCGGCGTTAATCCTATAGACTCGTTTCGATCGAACCGCTTTTGAATTCTTGAATACAGCGTTCGGCTCTAAATTATCGTCGCTGTCAGACAAGATGATTACATCAGGGTTCATCTCCGCTGCCGCCTCAAGGCTCAACTTTGGATAATCTGTCGGTATTTCATCCGTTGCGGATTTGGCGCCAGCGGTAACGAGTAACTGAGTAAGAAAGGAGTCTCGTCCTATGGAAAAAAGCGGCTCCCTCGATATCTGCACAAATACTCGCAGATCGGATTCATATTTTTCCGATGCCTCGACCGCTTTTACTCGACGCTGTAAATCTGTCACGAGATTAGCCGTCTTACCTTCTGTTTCAAACAACTCTCCTAGTTTTGTCAGATTCGTAAACACCTCTTCGAGATTTCTTGGATTCGTCACATAAACCGCGATCCCGTTCGCCTCGAGCGTCCTCGTAAAATTCTCTATTTGCGAAGCGGTCGATACAAAGACGATGTCGGGTTTGAGGGCGACGATGGATTCCATGTTGGGGTTCATCGTGTCGCCGATCTTGGCAACTGCTTTGGCCTGCTCGGGATAATTGCAAAACGTAGTCACGCCGACGAGGCGATCGCCGGCTCCGACGGCGAAGATGCTCTCGGTAAGGTTCGGTGCCAGCGACACGACGCGGGTGACCTTTGTCGGGATCGTTACCCGACGATCCAAATCATCCGTCACGATCCGCATCGGCCTTATCGCGTCGGCATTCGCATTGGAATTGACGTTTTCAGAGCCGCGACACGCGCCCATAAATGCGATCGCAAACAACAACACTGCTAAAACTTTTTCACTCTTCCACATTTTCACTTTTAACCTTCCTCCCGCAACAGAAAACGCCCTGCATCCCGCGTCGAAATAAATCGAAAACGAGAAACAAGGCGAATGAAGGTTTAAAAGTGGAAAGGTTAAAAAGTGAAAAGGTTACGTCCAATCGGACGTACTAACCTTTTTCCTTTTTCACGTTTTCCCTTTTCCGGGGCC
>JBBRUA010000426.1:0-2778 GCA_038248245.1 Pyrinomonadales bacterium
AGTTCGGTGATGGATTCCATAAAAATTTCAGAACCGGAAGCGATTGCGACCGGGCTCCTGTTTGTTGTGAAAGAATCAGGTCGCTATCGCTCGCCGTTCTGACTCCCATTATTTCCAGCCGTGTTCTCCTATAAGCGGAACGAAGGCGCACGGGCCAAAGTTTTCGGTTTCGTATCCATTTGCCGTGCGGGTGACGCGGATCAGTGTTTGTTTTAGTTGTTCGTCACCGATCGGGATGACGAGTTTTCCGCCGATCTTGAGTTGTTTTACGAGCGGCTCCGGAATTGCCGGGCCGCCGGCGGCAACGAGGATCGCGTCGAATGGATGATAGGCATCCCAGCCCGCAGTGCCGTCGCCAGCCTTGAGCGTGACATTCCTGAAGCCAAGTGTTTGCAGACGCCGGTTCGCTTCGTCGGCGAGTGTTGGCAGGCGTTCGATCGCAAAAACCTTTCGTGCGAGACTGGCGAGGATCGCGGTTTGATAACCGGTTCCAGCACCGATCTCGAGGATCTTTTCGGTTCCGCTTAACTCAAGCAATTCAGTCATGCGGGCGACGATGAATGGCTGTGAAATGGTCTGCCCGCCGGCGATCGGCAGAGCGTTGTCTTTGTATGCCTGGGAACGCAGGGCGTCCGGCACGAAGGCATGGCGAGGCAAACTGGCCATGACCTCAAGTACGCGTTCGTCCACGATCTTGTAATGATCGCGAAGGCGTTCGACCATCGGCCGCCGCAGGAATTCGAAGCCGTCGGATGCGTTTTTTGATGGCGAGGAACCGTTCATCTTAAGTGTTCCACCCGCTGAGCGTTTTGATCGCGAGATGATCTGTCATATCGCTCCGCATTGGCGTGACCGAGACGTAGCCGTCGTGGATCGCCTCAAAATCGGTGCCGCCGTCGGAGCGAAAGCCTTCACGCAGTTCGCCTATCCAATAGTAAGGCTTGCCGCGGGGGTCGATATTCTCGCTAACGATCGGCCGGGCGGTTTTGAAGCCTTGCTTGGTAACGCGAATGCCTTTCGACAAACCTTTCGGGACGTTCACGTTGAGCAGTGTCGCATCGGGAATGCCGTCGGCGAGGGCTTTTTTTGTGATTTCGCGAGCGACCTTAGCTGACTCGGTAAAGTCGTGGTCGCGGTACGCAGCGAGGCTGAAGGCGAGCCCGGGAACGCCGAGGATCGTTGCCTCCAAGGCTCCAGCGACAGTGCCGGAGTAGGAAGCGTCGTCGCCTAGATTGGCTCCGTGATTGATCCCGGAACAGCAAATATGCGGGCGTTCCTCAGCGGCGAGGATCTGATTCAGGGCGAGCAGGACGCAGTCGGTCGGCGTGCCATCGACGGTCCAGTGGCGGTTGTCGATCTTGCGAATGCGAAGCGGCCGGGCTAGCGTCAGGCTGTGCGACGCCCCGCTCATTTCGGATTCCGGGGCGACAACGTACACGTCGCCAATCTCGCTGAGTGCCGCCTCAAGTGCGGCGATACCGTCGGCGTGAATGCCGTCGTCGTTGGTGATCAATATTCGGGGTCTGTCTGAAGCCATGAAAAGTGACAAAGGTGAAAAAGTTTAAAAGGTAAAAAGTGAAAAAGTTAAAAAATGAAAAAGTTTATGGATTTAAGCTGTTAAAAGTGAAAAAGGTGAAAAAGTGTAGGGTCTGCCTATTTCACTTTTCCACCTTTTAACTATTACACTTTTGCGGATTATCGGTTCTGTCCCATTGGCGGACGCGAAGGACCTGTGCCGGTACCGGTACCTGTTCCACCGCCCATCGGACGCTGTTGACGGAAACGTCTGCGGTTACGCTTGCGGGCGTTGGCCGATTTCAGTTTCGCTTTCTGACCAGGTGGTATGAAGTGAGAATGCTTTTTCAAGTCCTTGATGATCTCTTCGCTGATCACTTTCCGCTTAAAGCGGCGTAGTGCCGACTCGATCGATTCGTTATTGTTAACGTTAATAAATGCCATTTATTTTCTCACCTCCTTTCGGCTAAACTTTCGCTCAAATGAGCAATCCATAATTAAACACGTTTTTGACTGATTTCGCAAGCTCAAGGCGCCCAAATCTCTCCGTCATTTCGTCAACGGCAATGACAGCAAGTGGCCGCGATAGACGAAGTAGAGTTTGTTCGCCGGCTCGTCAACGAACATTCCCATGCTGTTGAACGCCATCTTAGGCAGCGTCATTGCGGTCTTAAAGCCGAACAGCTTTGTGTCGTAGATGCCTAAACGGGTGACGTTTTTCTCCGAATCGATGATCGCCGACCAATACTCGTTCGCCTTGCCGTTAGTTTGCAGCGGACGGAACGTCATCTGAGCGAGCGGGCGAAACTCTCCGCTGGCGCTCTGCATGACGCCGGTCGCGGGATCGATCAGGAACATCGCGTCGGGGTCAGACTCTGACGGAGCCGTATCGTCGTTCTCGTCCTGATACCTTGCGTAATTTTCGTAGTCAAACTCGTTAACGACCAAAATCTTGTTCAGCGTTGAAATAAAGGCGTGCGGAGTCGGCCGGCCGTAGCCCTCGACCTCAACCGGATATTCTTTACTCGTGACCAGATCGATGCGGACAAGTTTATAACCAAATTCTTCATTCGCTTTGTTAGCCAAGACCCAACGGCCGTTCGGAGTGATGACCGGATTGGTGTACGAGCCCGTTCGGATTTTAGTGAGCGTACCGCGAATGATCTTGAACAGGCCGTCCGTCGAAGCACGGATCTCGATGCCCGGGGCACGAGACTTCCATTGATCGATCTCGGCGGGAACGCCGAATCCGTCGACGGGCGG
>JBBRUA010000427.1:0-2764 GCA_038248245.1 Pyrinomonadales bacterium
ATAGAATTCATAACGTAGGCCGTAATTGATCACCACATTCGGCTTGATACGCCACTCGTCCTGACCGTAACCGATAGCGTAGTATTGTCCGCCCTCGCTGAGGCCTGAAAGTGGACGGCGGATAGTTGTGATCGGATTCGTAACGACCCTGAAGTCTCCCGGAGCGGAAAGGTCACCGATGAAGGCCCCGGTCAGATTCTGGTTAAGAACGAAATCGCGAAGATTTCCGTAGCTGTACGTGATACCGCCGAGCTGGTCGAATCGTACCTTGATATCGCGATACTCGCCGCCAAACTTGAATGTGTGATTGCCTTTTGTGAACGACAAGTTGTCGATCACCGAGATGCTGGTCGGGCGGATCGGTTGGGCACGTCCGTTTCCGGCTGATGACTGGCGTGTAAGTCCGCCCGGCTCGCTAAAGCCTGTCGGTGCTCCGCCGTTGACGCCCGGACTAACGATATTACCCGTCAGTCGTAACGAGGTCGACGAAAGATCGAGGCCGTTGAGGCCCGAGATGTTAGGAACAACCGTTCCGAGGTCGGTCGGTGCCCGATTCACTCCGATCTTAGTTTCGTTTATGATCGACGTCCCGTAAACCTGATTAAGTGTCGCAACGAAGTTAACAGGTGTCTGCCCCGCCGAAATAAAACGACCGCTGGCTCCGTCCGGTGAGAGCAGCTCGCCGCGGCTACGTTGGTATCGTGCGTAGTATGAAAATTTATCGCTTATCCGCCAGTCGATACGGCCGCTGAATGCGTCTTCGTCGAGTGATGCAGTGCGGTTTGCCTGAACTATCTGAGCCGAATTAGTGATGCCGCCGACGTTAAACGGCGTTCCGGTTCCGATCGGAAATGCATTGATAACACCGGTCGCGCGTAAAGCGTTGATCCTTAGCTGATCTGCTGCGGTCGGCATGAACGCTCCGAAAAGTGCAGCTCGGGCCGCCTCTCCGCGGGCATCTCCCGTACCAAAAAAATTGATAAAGTCACGAGCCGAGTTTGAAAGTGTAGATTCGATGACGTTGAAACCCGCTCGTTGACGAAGGCCTTCGTATGAACCAAAAAAGAAAAGAGTGTCTTTAATGATCGGGCCGCCGAGACTGCCACCAAATTGGTTTAATTTGAGCGGTGACGCTTTTTCTCCGTCAAAGAAGTTACGAGCATCCAGAACGTCATTTCGTACGTAGTAGAAAAGCGAGCCTCTTAAGCTGTTTCCGCCGCTCTTTCCGATAACGTTGATCTGACCGCCCGTTCCGGTACCGTATTCCGCCGGATAGTTCGACGAATCGACACGAAACTCCTGTATATTCTCGATCGAAGTCTGAAGACGAAACTGAGATCCCTGAACCGTAACATAACCCGGCGAAGCGTCAAAGATAGACGACGACTCGATACCGTCGAGCTTCGTCTGATTCTGCTGGTTGGCTCGTCCGTTGAATCGAAGATCGCCGAAGTTGCCTGTTCCCGTGTTAGTCGCACCGGGTGCATTCAGGTAAAGCTGCGAATAGTTTCGACCATTGACCGGCAACTCCTCGACTTCGCGTGCACTGATGTTTGCACCGAGACGATTTGAACTTTGCTCGATCGTCGCCGGAGATACATCGCCCGAGGTAACATCGACCACAGCCGATACATCGCCGGTCTCAAGAGCAACATCGATATTTCGTTTCTGTCCGACTCCGATCTCGATCAGATCGATCTTGGAAACCTTGAATCCGGTTTGTGTGATAGTGACCTTATAGTTGCCCGGCTTCAGACCTTGGATAGAAAAACTTCCATCACTACTAGCGGTGGCCGTTCTATCGCCGCCGTCCTGCAGAGAGACGACTTGAACAGTTGCCCCGGCGAGAACCGCTCCCGACGAATCGGTCACCGTTCCCGACAATGCGGCACTATCCTGTGCGAACGCAACCGTTGTAAATATGATTGCAGAAATAAAAAACGCAGAAATCGTTTGTAAAAATACTCTCGGTTTCATCATCACTCCTTCTCGTAACATTTTTAGATATTTGAACAACAGCGGTGACATACGGCGTTCGCCATATTCCCGCTTGCTGTGTCTTAAACTGGTAAATTTCTTGGTAGCAAGCTAGAGGATAGTGAGGTGTTGTTAATTGGGTATGACGTTGATGTTAAATAGAAGTTAATTGTTGCTGAGTTCAAATGTGAATCGCGGGATGTAGAAGGCGAAAGGTCTGCGGCAATAACGATCGAGGTAAAACGACGAACATCCGTAATAGGACGACCTTCACGGGTCGCCCTTGTTGTATCTGTTTGCAGTTCTGAGGTCGGCGACTGAGAGGGACTGTCGCCTACTCGTTAACCTATCGCAATCCGGACTTACTTTATCAATAGATCGGCGGCCTCTTCGCCGGTGTTTATTGCGCCTTCCATGAAGCCTTGCCAGTCGGCGAGGTGTTCGCCGGCGAATAGGACTTTGCCGTGGGGCACTTTCAGAAGCGGGCGAATGCCGAACCATTGGCCGGGGCGATAAAGCGCGTAGGCTCCCTCGGTGTATTCGTCACGCTGCCACGCGTATGAAGTGATCCGGCGGGCGAGCGAAGGTGCTTTATCGTCGAGATCGACGAGGTCGCGGGCGACGATCTGCATTCGCCGGGCATCGCTCTGCGAGGCAAGGACGTCGGCTTTGTCGCCGATCGCATATGACGTGAGAATGCCTTGGCGGCCGGGCTGGTTCTGCGTGCTGTGAAAATAGTAATGCGACGTCGTATCAGAAACGAGCGAAAAATCTTCGTCCTTCCAGA
>JBBRUA010000428.1:0-2734 GCA_038248245.1 Pyrinomonadales bacterium
CATCAAAGGCCTTGACATCGAGATCCGCCACGCCGACCAAAAACGCATCACCCAACTCCGCCTCCGCCTAAGCAACCCCGACACCGATGCCGAGGCCGAAACCGAGTAAGGCCGCTAATACGTATCAGAACATAGTCCATGAACAGATTCCTCCTATCCGCGTCCACTCTTGCAACAGCAACCACCGTCATCCATGCGTTCGTCGGCGGCAATGATGTAGTAACGCCGTTACTCGCGTCACAGATCAGCGAGGAACCTCGACTGACGCTTTACGCTGTCTGGCACATGGCGACAGTGACGCTTGGTCTTTCCGCAGTGGCTTTTTTCGTCGGTGCTCTACCTCGATATTCTGCAGCCAGCCGCTCTATGATCCAATTTGCGTCGGTTCTTTGGCTGGCCTTCGGCGCGGTCTTTGTTATAGTGGCAGCCACTCAACCTGGCTCCGGTCTATTTCTAAAGCTGCCGCAGTGGATCTTTCTGCTTCCGGTTGGGCTGCTTGCCTGGTTGGGTGCTAACAATTCATTCAAGCCGAAGCCACTTAACCGCTTGAATTAATTAGTTCTTATTACCGAAGACCTGCTCGGCGTTGAAACCGTCCAATTCCCGCCGTCGATCGAGCGAACTTCGATCAGACCGAGAATATTTCGCCAAAAAGGCACAACCGCCTGCGTTAGTAGGTGTCACGAACGTCCAATCAAATCCCGCGTCCACGCCACCCGCTCACGCGGCGGTTCTGCCCCGGTGGCAACACGGAGTGCGGACAATCCTGTCCGCATCGCCGGTTCCCCCGGTGAGACGGTTTTCGTGCTTCGCACTCATACGGACAGGAGTGTCCGTACTCCGTTCGAAAAAGGCAACCGCCTGCGTTAGTAGGTGTCACGAACGTCCACTCAAACCCCGCTTCCACGCCACCCGATCACACGGGCGGTTCTGCCCCGGTTGCGACGTACTCGCAAAAGCTCGTTGAACCATGATTGGAACAAGATTTCCGGTAGTCGGCGGCGGTAAGGATGAGAATATTTGATGAAAAGCCTGTGTTTGCGGGCTTTTTTTTGGGTTAGGGAGTTTGCCGTAGCGGGATTTCTGTGGTGTTGGCGTCAAAAATTGGGCTGAAGATGGGCAATTCAGCACTGCGGATATCATCTTCCAAGGTGCGGATGCCATCTTCCAAGGTGCGGACGCAATCTTCCAAGGTGCGGATGTAAATTGCACGAGTGCGGATTTGAACGGCAGTAGTGCCGAGCTGAAAAGAAGTGTTGAATTTTGCAAATTCCGCATATATAATGTTCGGCGAAGGGTGGAGTTTGCTTCCAGGTCTATGACGAACTCTTTCAATGAGCCGCCGGAGTGGAAGCCTCAACGTTCTCACGTTCCAATATCATTACATTTTAAGGAGAGATTGAGTTATGGCGAGAAAAGCATGGTGGGCTAAGACGTTGCCGGAGCAGTTGGCGATCGTTAGTAATGTTTTGGCGAAGATCGCGGGGCATCAGGCGGCTTTGGGGTTGACGAATATGCAGGTGGCGAAGATCCAGGAGCTGTGCGCGACGTTTATTGCGGTGTATAACTACACGGAATTGTCGCGGGAGACGGCGGGGGCGCTCATTGAGTGGCGGAACGATTATTTTTATCGTCCGGGCGGCGGCGTGCCGGATGCTCCGCCGGCTTTTGGTGTGTTTTCGGCTCCGGGCAACTCGGTTGCGGGTTGCGTTAACGAGTTTAAGGAGCAGCGGGACATGGTCGTGAACATCCCGAACGTGCCCGTCGCGATCCTCGAAGACCTGATGTTTGTTGGCGAAGAGCAGTCGGCACTGCTGCCGATCAACGTCCAGCCGAGCGTCAAGGTCACGTCCGCCGCCACCGGCTACCTCGGCTCCGTCGTCGTCTCCGACCGTGAAGGCGCCAACTCGTGGGAAGTCTGGGTCCTCGACAAGGGCGCCGCCGCCTGGCGAATGATCGGCACCTACGAAGGCAAATCCGCCGACATCGCCTTCGCCCCGACCACGCCCGGCGACCCGTACCAGTTCCAACTCCGAATCCAACTCCGCAAAGCAAACGCCAACTACGGCCAACCGTCCGACGCCGTCACCGTCACGACGAATCCGTAAGCGGAAAGGTGGAAGAGTGAAAAGGTGAAAAAGTTGAAGAGTTAAGAAGGCCGCAGCGATGCGGTCTTTTTTTTTGTAATTACGTTTCAGCTTCTTCGCGGCTTGCCGCAACGCAATGCGGCGAGGCTTGCCTCGCCGACAGGCACCCACCCACCTTCCTCGAGGCTACGCCTCAACTCTTTCGCCAACCGATCTTCTCAATATCCACCGATAAAGGCTCAATATCTATTGTTTTGCGGTGCCAGATCCGAGCGCTCGACCACTTCCAATCGTCGGGGTGCTGCACCATCTCGGCCCTGACCGGATTCAGATGAGTGTAATTTATCCGCTGCATCAACATCTCTTCATTCCACAGCAAACGCGTGTCCGGATGGTGTTGCCAGAGAGAATATTTATATCCGCCGGCTCGCTCGGAGATACGCAGTTTGTTTAGCGATTCTTCGTTACCGTTCGCCTTGAGATGATCGATCACGCGGCGGCTGATGATGCCGTTGACGAATCGGTGGATCTCTTTAGAACTTCGACTATTGTCGGTGACGAGGTGAAGGTGTTCGAGCATTACTACGTACGCAAAGATCAGGAATTTACCTGACAGTCGTGCTTCGTCGATCGCTTTGCAGGTGATC
>JBBRUA010000429.1:0-2725 GCA_038248245.1 Pyrinomonadales bacterium
CGAGGCGCAACCACGTGACGTCGGCATCGCTAAGTTTCTCTATTTCGCTACTTTCAGTTCGCGGAAGACTCAGCCGAAAAGCGATAAATGGCGCCAGCGCCCAGATTACCAGAAACGGCGCAGCGACGAGTAATCGTTCCGGATGGAGTAGTGAAATGACGAGCAACAAAGCCGTGGCAAGTACTGGCGATATTGCCATGAAAGAGAAAGATCCGCTTAAAGTCTGTCCTTTCGACCGCTCGGTCTGCGCCGCCGTAACCCATTCGAGCAAGTGTCGCCGGGAGATCAACTTTCGGTATAAAACACGGAGAATCGCGTCGGTCGTAGACGCAGCTTCGTGAACAACGAACGCGAAACGAAAAAACAATTGGGAAACAATGGATTTCACATCGTCCCAGAGATTTGAGAAATGGATCAGCCCGTTCTTCCATCTATTATTTTCCGTCGCCGGGATTCGCGACGTTACAATGTGTAAGCAAAGCGGTGCCGATAAAACCATTAGTGCAAAGAGCGTGGCGGCAATCGGCGAAATGCTTTCAAAGGTCCATGCCGAAAAAAGCCATAGCACAATCGCCGGTGCCACTAGACTGCGGCGCAAGTTATCAAAGATCTTCCATTTCGCTATCAATGGGAGACCGTTTTTTACCATCTTCCCGTCGGCGTTCTGTACAGAAGGCAACAGCCAGCCCGCTATTTGCCAGTCGCCCCGGACCCAGCGATGCTGTCTGCGGGCAAAGGATTCGTAGGTCGTCGGATAATCGTCATACAGTGCCACGTCCGTGAGCAGGGCGACACGTGCGTAGAGTCCTTCGAAAAGGTCGTGGCTAAGGAGCTTGTTTTCCGGCACTCGCCGATCGAGAGCGGCCGCGAAGGCGTCGACATCATACAAGCCTTTCCCGACGTAACTGCCTTCGCCGAACAAGTCTTGGTAAACGTCCGAAACCGCCATCGTGTAAGGATCGAAACCCTTGCCCGCCGAAAAAATTCGGGCAAATGGCGTGAGCAGGCTACTGATCAAACTGATTTCGATCCGCGGTTGCAGAACCGCATATCCCTTGGTCACGCGTCCGACGTTTGCATCGAAAACCGGGCGATTCAGAGGATGCTCGATCGTTCCGATAAGTTTTCGGGCTGAATCCCGGGGGAGTTGTGTGTCCGCGTCGAGCGTAATAACGTATCGAACGGATTTGAGAAAGTCGAGATTGACCGTTTCATCGAGATCATAGTCCGTGTCTGTCTTGCTGCGCAAAAGCTGATTGAAAGCATGTAAATTGCCGCGTTTGCGCTCCCGGCAGATCCATTTGCCTTCCCCTTCATTCCACTCGCGTCTCCTCGAGAAGAATAGAAATCGAGGACTCGTCCCTGCCTCTATGTATTTCTGATTTAGTTCCGCGATCCTTTCCCGGGCCGCATCGCGGAGTTCGGCATCGGACGAAACGCTTTCTGCGTCCGCATCTTTCAGATCTCCAAGAAGTGCGAAGAATAGTTCTTTGTCTCGATTGGCAAGATAATAAACTTCCAGATTTCCGCAGAGTTCCGCGATCGTAATTTGATCCGTCAAGAAAGTCGGCACGACCACAATAGTTCGCGCACTTTCGGGGATGCCGTTTCTTAGATCCATCTTCGGCAAAAGAGTCGGCTTAAGAATGGTGTTGACCATTCTATTTACGATCGTTACCGCAAGCTCGCTAGCCGGAACCAAAGCCATCAGAACCGCAATCACGAACCCTAAAGTCGAAATGTCAGGTCTCTGGACGGCAAGCAATGTGACGGTAAGAAAAAGGAGCGTCAGTCCTGAGATCGCGGCAAAATAGAATGAGGACGAATATCCGAGCAAAAGTCGTTCGAACCTCTCGAATAAACTTTTCGAATAGTTAAAATTGCGTTCAAGTTCTTCCAGTCCTTCTTTTTCGCTAAGAAAATAGCCGACATGCCTCTTACGTTCGTCATTCGCCTGACTTGCGGCTAATTCAACGGCATTCCGGGCGATGGTGATCTCGTTGACGCGAGTTCGCTTGGCGATGCGTTCGATCTGACGGCGATAGCTGTCGCGGGTCGCAAAATCCATTTCGCCATACGCATTCGCTGGGTCATTTCGTAACACTCGGTCGACGCGGCTGGCGTTCTCAAAAAAATCGCGCCAGTCCAGCGTCGAAAGCAGACGCATGCTCGTAATTATATTGGCAACCGAAACCTGAGCCGCGGCTTGCCGAATGTGCTCTCGTTGGGCAAGATGTTCAAGTGTTACACCTTCGGGCCGCAGCCGCCGCTCCAACTTTTCGAGAGCATATCCAACGAAATCCTCGCCTTCGTACAGTCGCGTCGACAACCTAACCAGAAACGCCTGAGAAAATTTTTCGGTAAGGCGGCCGTCATTGAAATTGTCAGTAAGCTGCTCAAACCTTTTGCCCGAAACATCTTGCCCGGTAAATGCCGTGAGTTCGTCGGCGAGTTTGTCGGCATCCGCACGGTCGAGGCTAGCCTGCCGAATTCTACCTGCAAAATACCTCAGATTTTCGATCAGAGCGAGCCTCAGGGAAATCGGAAATGCCCAGATCTCTCCGATAGTCAGGGGTTGGCCATTTTGGCCATTCTGGTACGCCTCGAGAAACGCCCCCAGCGTGACCGCATCCAGACGATTATCGGTATGGGTGACGATCTCGAAGGCCAGATGGTAAATGCGGGGGTAATTCTCAAATCTTCCGGCTTCGAGTTTTGGCAACTC
>JBBRUA010000430.1:0-2713 GCA_038248245.1 Pyrinomonadales bacterium
GCGGCGTTTCTCGAATTGGAACGCTAATGAAGGCCTCGCCGGTTACCCGTTCTTGGAGAATGTCCACGCTCCGTTCACGCCTCTCCGCCGTGCTCTGCCGATGCTGAATCTTGCACTGATCACATCGGCTGGTGCATATATCGATGGGACGGAACCGTTCGATCTTGAGTCGAAGGACGGCGATCTGAAGCTGTACGAGATTCCGGTTGAGGTCGAGGCTGGCGATCTGCTTTACTGTGCCAAGGGATACGATCCGAAAGACGTGATCGCTGACCGCAACTCACAAATTCCCGTTGACCGCTTGCTCGAATACTCAGAGAACGGCGTCATTGGCGGACTCAATAACGTCTGGTGGAGCATCAGTAGCTACATCCCGAATGCCCGGCGGGTCGCCGCCGAGTTAGCCCCGGAGATCACCTCGCGGCTAAAGCGTTACGATATCCAAATGGCACTTTTGATCCCGGCGACCCGGTTGTGCCATCAAACGCTTGGAATCATCGCCCGTCATATCGAGGAGAACGGCATTCCGACGATGATGCTAGCCGTTGACACGAAAATGACAGATAAAATTCGTCCGCCGCGCACCGCATACTACAGCGGCGAACTTGGCTCCGTTGCCGGAAAGCCGAATTTTCGCGAACATCAATTGCGCATTCTCGACGAAGCTCTTCGCTGGACCGAAACATTCGACCAGCCCGGCTCGCGAAAACTAAACGTCGCACAAGAAACCTTAGTCGAAGCCGCCCGCGGCGAAAGGTAGAAGATAGTTGGCCGCGAAAAGGTGCAGAAGACGCAAAAAAACAGAAGGTTATTTTTTCCTATTTTGCGTATTCTGCGCCTTTTTGCGGCTAATTTTTCTTAGCCACCGATCTGCCATTGCTTGATCGCATCGATCGGGTAGACGAGCATGATGATGTTTATGATCAGGCTGTCGCGAATGGCTATGATCAGTGTAATTTCGGTGATGATAAAGAGTGCGAGCGATCTCCAGAATCTAAGTTTGTATGCGATAACAAATCCAACGGCGCAGGAGAGAATGTCGGCGACAGAATTGATGATCGAATCGCCGAAGTAGTCGAGCGATATGGTCGATTCGCGATAACGCTGGATGATGAACGTCGAATTCTCCAGTATTTCCCAGCTGCTTTCGATCATTACGGCGATCAGCAAACGCCACGCCATCGGCACCTTCCGGAAGACGAGCCCGATCAGCCAAAACTCGATTACGCCGTGGAAAACGTGGGTGAACGAATACGGATCGATGATATGCTGCGACGTGTGCGGCGACCAGATATCCCACGACCACGGCGAGTAATCGCCGATCTGGCACCAAACGACGCGTCCCTGCCATTGCAGAATGACAACCGCGACAGCAATGGTTAGAAAAGACAAAGCCAACGGCAAGGGCTTGAATATTCCGTGCTCTTTGTCAGAACCGTCCATTTTCTAGATTGATCGTGCGTCGGCCAAACTATTCCGTCGAGACCACATCTTCGCCCCTAAGCGCCGCATTGAGCGTGTGCCAGCTTAGCGAAGCGCATTTTACGCGCGCCGGGAACTCGAGAACGCCGGAGAATATTTTTAATTTGCCGAGCTCGTTTTCATCGGTTTCGACGTCAAGTTCGCCGGTGACCATCTTATGAAATTCATCGAAGATCGACGCCGCTTGCTCCCTCGACTTTCCCTGCACCGCCTGCGTCATCATCGACGCCGACGCCTTTGAGATAGCACAGCCCGACCCCTTGAACGCAACATCCGTCACTGTATCGCCGTCGAGACTGACGTAAACCCGCAACGCGTCGCCGCACAATGGATTCTTGCCGTCAGCATACTGATCAGCATCCTCAATCTCACGAAAATTCCGCGGATTCTTGTTATGCTCTAAAATTACTTCTTGATATAGATCGCTTAGTTCTGACATTTGTTATTTCGCAATCGGACCGCAAGGATTCTCCATCTGATCATCACACGACGCCCATGAGCCTATTGAACGATGGAGACCGAAATCATATTTGCCTTCTTCGGCCGCCTTGTCTTCACGCGCCGTGACCAAATAAACAACGCTTCCATCCTGCTCGAAGATCAGCTCGAGATTTCTAATTGTTGCATTTGGGTAGCGGATCAAGAATTCCCGTTTCACCGTTTCTTCGCTTGGGGTTGACCGTACAATCTCGAGTAACGAAATCCCGGCAAACCCCAAAATACCGAGCAGAACAACTCCTGTCAATAGCAATAACTTATTTCTTACTGACGTACCCTTCACGCAAAAACCTCGATGACCTTCTGTGCCGCATCAGCCGGTCTGACGCAATTTTTCAGCATCGGCTAAATCCTGCAATCTTCCGACTGCCTCTTTGTTTACTATCAAATCGTCGCGCGAAATATAGCTGACCTGTAGTTCGCCCAGAGTAAAGATGTTGCGCCGTCCCCAACATTCCTCGAAGTTAAGATCCTTAGCGTCAAGTAGGATATCGATCCGCCCTGGAGCTCGGCCCATGGTGTAATAATATCCCGGTCTCGCGAAATCGGCGGGCGTTAGTCCGTCGAGCGGCGCTCCAAACTCGTTCAAAGCGAGAAACACACGTTTGGCATTTTCTACATCCGAAGCGACCCAAAGATCCAGGTCCTTCGTATAGCGAGGCTCAGAGTGTCTGATCACCGCATATCCGCCAATAATCAGAAACCTAACTCCCGCGTTTATGAAAGCCGCCAA
>JBBRUA010000431.1:0-2710 GCA_038248245.1 Pyrinomonadales bacterium
GTCACCCTCAAAGTCTATTTTTCGGCGTTGCCGGTGTCAAACGGGTGGGTTTGATGTTAGGGGAATGTTACCCATAAAGTAGGGTCCGGGCGTAAGTGTTTGAGTTTGAGTGGTTTATGAGGACTGGGTAATGTGTGGGGTTAGCTTAATTAGGTAGTTTAGGAGCGTTTGTGTTTAATAACAGATGTTTTATATTGAAACGATCGTTTATATTGGCTAGTTTTGGTGGTTAACTGCCAATAGAGGAGCTGTTTTGGTTAATGGAGGCCGGGAAGAAGGTAAAATAGAGCCAATTTGTTGTTAGTTTGGCGGCAAACTAAACATTAGAGGCTAGGGATTAACTAATTAAGACCGTGGATCTGAGACTCCAGGGCGTCCCTTGGCGACAACAATCAAATTATTTTGTTGCACAGATGATATTTTGGTTGCTTAATGAAATTCCCTGTGATATTCTTGTCTTAGAAATATCAACGGGTGTTTCTTTTTACCATTTGCAATCAACAGATAATTAAGGAGTGGATAAGGATATGAATTTTAGAACGATCAATGAAAATGACCTGGCGAATTTTGCGGAGAATGTTAACGAGCTGCTGGCGGGGACAGAGCTCTCGGCGATCAATGATCGGGTGCGCATCGAACTTGTAGCGTTGATCGGAGGGTTGCCGGCAACGCTGGCGGAGCAGACGGCTGAGGTGGCGGTGATCGAGGGCGAGCGTAAGGGTGCGGTGAGTGCTCGGAACGTGACGCGGGCACAGCTATGGCTAATACTGGCCCGCGTTCGCGACGCGCTGAAATCGGGTGCGGCACCTAAGAAGCAATATGACCTGTGCGGATTCGACTATCCGGCGTCGCGGAGTATCTACGATGCCCAGGACCCGACAAACCTCTCGGCATTTGGCTATTCGAACGGTGTCAATACCGTTCGGTTCAGGGGTAACAACAAACCGGGGCAGGTCATTTATGAAATGTGGCGGCGTCACGGCGATACCGTCGGTTGGGCACTGCACGCGACGACGCGAAAACAGAGCTTTACCGATACAGGCATTGTGCCGGGCCAATACTACGAGTATAAGGTGCGGGCCGTGGCGGCAAAGACCATCTCGAACTTTTCAAACTCAGCGGTAGTTTACGGCGTTTCGTAGGGCGCGAGCGGGAAGCTTCGGCCGGTTGTGACCATATATGCATAATAAAGGCGGCCCTTAGTGTGGCTGCCTTTTGCTATTTGTAAGGCTATTCATCGCTTTGATATCCCCATTGCTGCCACATGTATGTCGTGACCACAGCAACGCTGAACGCCTTTTACTTCATATTTGAAATCAACTTTTTCAGCCGCTAATTTGATTATGCGCGGACAAGGTTGTTAAAATCATGGGATGTTCAAACACAGTTTCTTTTTGGTTGCCGTTTTGCTAATTGTTGCGATCTGCGGTGGATGTTCTCAAAACGCTACTTCGAAAAATGTCATTTCGGGCGAGGTCAAAAACTTGCCGAAGGGAACTATAAAATTGAATTTAGAGGAAGACATTAACCGCAAACAAAGCAAAACGATTGCCGAGATTCCGGTGGATGAAAACGGGCGGTTCAAACTAGAAAGCGACCTCGCTCCGCATATTTACACTCTAAAGATCAACGATAAAAAGTCGGTCACGTTAGCGATCGGCAAGGGGCAAAATATCGTTATTTCAGGCGACGCAAGCGGCGACACTCCTTTGAGCATAACGGGTTCCGATGATACGACGAAGTTTGAGGGTTACGAAAAATTTCGCAAAGAATCGCTCAACAAACTGGTTATTTCGGTTCGCAATCAGATCAAGGAACTGAAAGACAAAAACACGCCGGAGAGCGATCCGAAACTGATGGAACTCGCGAAGCTTGAGATCGAAAATTATAATCTGCACAAGGACGAATTGATCGAATACATCAAGAAAGAAATGGGAACGTCCATCGGTATCTATTCGACCTCGATCCGTTGGGACGGCGAAAAAAACATTCCGTTTTTGAACGATCTGGCTAAGCGATTTGCCGCTGCTCATCCGGATTCCGCCGTTGCCGCAAAAGTTACGGAAAAGGTGAAGATCATGACCAGCAACAGCATCGGCGGTAAGGTCGCCGATATAAATATGCCCGACCGGGACGGCAAAAACGTTTCGCTTTCGTCGGTTAAAGCAAAATATATTTTGATAGATTTTTGGGGAAGCTGGTGTTCACCGTGTCGTAGTGAAAGCCCTGAATTAGCGGAACTCTATCGAAACTTTCAACCGAAAGGCTTTGAAATTTTCGGTGTCGGTCTGGAATCGGATAAAGCAGCGTGGCTCAAGGCGATCGAGGTCGACAAGCGAATCTGGACAAACGTCTCAACCTTTCAAGAATTTGAAACGCCCGTCGCCTTCGATTACGCCGTCACCTCATTGCCCGCGAATTTTTTAGTTGATGCAGACGGCAAAGTCGTCGGCAAAAATTTGCACGGCAAAGAGTTAAAAGAAATGGTTGAAAAATTGCTGGCGACTAAGTAGGAGAATTTAAATTCACGTTTTCGGCTCTGCTCCGTCAACAATCTCCTACTCTCTGAGATCTTTATAGCAAAAAGCACCGTCAATGAAATGATCTTTGGCGGTGCTTATTTTAGTTTTATTAGAATTTACCCGTTAATTCTAGTGATGGTCATCAACGCCTTCGGGTTTGCCGTGATAGATCTCACCGCCGGTCGCGA
>JBBRUA010000432.1:0-2710 GCA_038248245.1 Pyrinomonadales bacterium
CGTTACGCCCTCGCTCGTCCTGTTAGACGAAGCCGGCACAGGAACCGACCCCGAAGAAGGCTCGGCCTTAGGCGTTGCGATCGTCGATCATTTTCGGCAAAACGGTGCTCAGGTCATCGCCTCGACCCATTATCGCGGGCTGAAAATGTACGCGGCGAACGACGAAAGTATTATCAACGCGTCCGTCGAGTTCGACGAGAAAACGCTCCAGCCGACCTACAAACTTCTTCTCGGACTCGCCGGTGCGTCGTCAGGCAGTGAGATTGCTCGTCGTTTTGGCATCAAGAACGAGGTCATCGATTTTGCCCGCGAAAATTTAGACGTTTCCGCCCAAGAAGCCGAGAATTACCTAAAAAAACTCCAAACTGAGTCAAAGATCGCGACCGACCTTCGCATCGCTCTCGAAGATGAACGCGACGCCGTCGCCACCAAATATGCCGGGCTTGAGATCGAGGCCGTCAAACGCGAAAAGGCTCGTCAAAAGGAATACGAAAGCGAACTCGCGAATGCCATCGACGAATTCGACCGCCAGTCCAAAGCGTTCGTAAAAACCATCGAAGACAAAGCCCTCCGCAACCGCCTCGACAAAGAGCGAATGACCCGCAAAGCCGAACTAAACCGCGCCGTCCTGTCAAAGGTCGCCCGCGTCGGCAGCCCGCACGTAGGCAAGGGAACAACTAGCTCCCCTCCTTACCAAGGAGGGGTGGCAGCCGCTTCGGATGACGGGGTGGTTATCACCGTCGGGAGCAAGGTGATAACGAGTTTCGGCAACATCGGCACCGTCGAAAAACTCGACAAAGACCTCGCCGAAGTCCTAGTCGGCGGCATGCGACTCCGCGAAAAGATCGAAAATCTCCGCCCGGCAGAACCGCCTGCGTCAGCTGGTGGCAAGGCGGCAGCGACGATCACCAACCCAGGCACCACCACGTCGATGACCCGCGACATCGACGGCCGAGACACCGACGCGGAGCTCAACCTGATCGGCAAAACCACCGCCGACGCCGAATACGAGATCGACCGCTTCCTCGACGAAGCCTACATGTCCAGCCTGCCCCGCGTGCGCATCATCCACGGCTTCGGCACCGGCGCCCTCAAAAACTACGTCCACCACGTCCTAAAATCCCACCCCCACGTCCAAAAGTACGCCTTCGCCCCATCCAACCAAGGCGGAAACGGCGCCACCGTCGCGGAGCTGAAACAATGAAAAAACTTATCCCTGTTATTGTATTGTTTCTCGCGGTCTCAGTCTTTGCACAAGAAAAGCCGAACGCCGTTTTGGTTGATGAGTTTGAAAGACTTCCTTGTAACGATTTTAAGGGGCGTTTAGATAATTTTTACAATGGCTTTTCCGCCGAACCTAATTCGAAAGGTTACATCGTATTATTTGCCGAAACGGGCGCGATGCGTACAAATGTATTTTATGAGGGAATGATCAAAGGGTATTTTACCCGACGAAAACTAGACCTTGATCGCCTAATGTTTGTACGCAGTTCGTTTCTGCCAAAATTAACGATCCAGCTTTGGAGTGTCCCGGAAGGTACAACGCCTCCAGCATTTCCGATTTCAGAGTGGTCATACAAGATGGCCAAAAATGAGAACGCTTATAAATTTACGTGGCAAAATGATTATGATGACATGTGTCCCGACGTCGACGGTGTGAAGCTCTACGCCGACTTCCTTAAAGCAAATCCGATGGTCAACGGGAATATCGTGATTCGAGACAGAACATCTAAAGCGATCCGAAAAAAGGAAGGCTCTGTGATTAAAGAATTGACGGGTAAGTATAGAATTTCAAGAAACCAATTGCGTTTGTTCAGAGTTATTGGAACCCCCGACGGAGTGCAGCAGGCAGTAGAATATTGGTTAGCTCCATAAAAAGGCTCTCGAGCGTCACGATATTCACGATGGTAGAGGGTTCAGTCTGGTGCTAAGTTATTGACACAAATCGCAATCAGGCGGAAAATGTGAATATGACTGCAACTGTCGAGTTACAACTGCCGGAGAGTGTCAAGATCAGTGATGGTGAAATAAAAATGATCGTGGCGGCGAGACTATTTGATCTTGGCGAGCTCACATCTGGTCAGGCCGCTAAACTTGCCGGCATCACGAAACGGGAGTTTATCGAGTCCGTCGGACGATACGGTGTGTCGATCTTTCAGTATTCTGCTGACGAACTTGACCAAGATTTGGCACGGCTATGACGCGTTTGATCGTTATTGCAGACGCAAGTTCCTTAATCGCTCTCGATAACATTAATGAGATCGATACCCTACCACAACTGTATCCCATAATAACCGTCACGCCTGAAGTGGCTGAAGAATATGGTTTGGCTCTCCCCCACTGGATCCAGATTAGTGAGGCCTCGGATTTTTCAAAAAGTCGTATTGAGATAAGTCGGTTGGATGCTGGCGAAGCAAGTTCAATTGCATTGGCACTCGATTCGACCGATCCGCTTTTAATAATCGATGAAAAGAAAGGAAGAAGTGTGGCCGAACAGTTAGGAATAGACATTATTGGCATAGTCGGCATCCTGATCAAAGCCAGACACGCCGGTCTGATTCGGGAACCGAACACACTTTTAGATCGCCTAGAATCCGTTGATTTTCGGTTGAGTTCGCCTCTCAAAGCCCGGCTTATGGGGCTAGACGACCGTATCCATTAAATGCTCTACGACCAATACTTCATAGATAATTCAAAAATCGAGAGCGTC
>JBBRUA010000433.1:0-2702 GCA_038248245.1 Pyrinomonadales bacterium
ACCTCCAAAAGCCTGCGAAGTGGGCGGCGACAACTTTAGCTACACGTGAAGCCAACGGCGGAACGTGTAGATCTGCCGAACAATCGTCCCGAGCGTGCTGAGCATGCGGCAGATACCGTGTGTTCCACACACTCGCGTTCATTTCGCACCGCGTCCCCACGTTCCGCTCCGCTCCACATGCGGCTAAAGCTATCCACGTCCGCTCCGCAGACTTTCGGAATATGCCTTTCGCCCTACGTGGTAACGGCCACGCTCGACCGCTTCGTACTCACGCCCATTGAACTGTTTAGCGGTGCGGTATATTCACGCTTTTATCTCTTCCAACTATATTCATTTCTCACAAAGAATTCGGTCGTGCCGTCGTATTTAACTTCTTTCTTGATTGAGAAGCTTTTCTTGTTTAGTAAATATGTAAAGCGAAACAATGCCTTTTTATCATTGTCGGGACCACTTTTCTCGGTTACGAGTCTAAGTGTTTTGTCGGCGAGAATCTTTCTTTCGATGACCGTTTCACCATCGAATATTTTCCCGTCTTTGCTAAGTGCTATTTCTTCCTTACTGTTTGCTTTCGGCTCATCTGGGTATTCATACTCGAAAATCCAAGACAATTTATTATCTTTCGATTGTGTGACGGTTAGATTCGATGGAATCGAAACTCGTGTGTTTTTCCGATAATCTAAATAGGACAAAGTTCCCGTCCATTGCACTCCCGTTAAGTTTTTTAACTCCCCGCTTTTCACCTTTTGAGTTTGCCCGACGGCGAAGGCGGAAAAAGCTAATGCTATTAACCAAATGGAAATAAGTTTTTTCATATAGTAGATAAACACCGGCCGTCGTAATTTTGTGACAAATATTAACGTCGGGTTTCCACTCATGCGGACAATAGTGTTCGCACTCCCTTAGTTTATTCGCCACGGGGGATTCTTTCGGTTTTCTCCGGCTCGGAAGAGGCAGATCTTGTTGCCGTTGGGGTCGCGGAGGTAGGCTTGGCGCCAGAGCCAGGGTGTGTCGGTCGGGTCTTGCTCGAAGGCGAGGCCGAGGAAGCGGAGATGGGCGACGCGTTCGTCGAGGTCTTCGCACTCGAAGTAGAGGTAGATGTTGTCCGTGACCGTGACTTTGTCGGCGATATTCACCGACAGCGTCGCTTCGCCGTCCGGACACTCGAGCCGAGCATACCGCGGCAAAGAATCCACGATCCGAACCAACCCGAGCTTCTCAAAAAACTCCACCGTCTCGATAGTATGCTCGGAAAAGATCGTGACTTGGTTGAGATTCATGTCTTTATCAATTGAAGGTGAGCCGATAGGAAAAGCCCTCGGACATTGGCTAAGCGATATTCTTTTCCAGCAATGAGACTATGGCACGGATTATTTGCGCTTGTTTTTCGGATCTCAGTTCTCCGATCTTTTTAGTGATGATCTCGGAGTTTGCAGTGAATAGCTTGCTCGGACGAGCGTAGCTGTGTTTGCGAAATGAGCCCGACGTGAGATCGGCGTTTGATATCTCGACTGCGATTGGGTCAGTGTAAGGCTGGCTCGTTATCTGGCATAACACCAAATCATTGCGTCCCGCATCTGCTAAAACAATCGCCGGTCTCAATTTTGAATTCGATAGATCGGAAAATGGAAAGCGAACTACGACGACTGTTCCGACTGAAGGTAAGCCCATGCATCGTCCTCCTCAGGTCGGTTCCAGTCTTCGGCTAAAACGGATTCACTCAAAAGAGCAGTTTCCGACACAACTATTGACGGTTTTTCGTCAAGGATCGTTACCAAAGCTCGCCGCCCACGCGGAAAGGCGACATCTTCCAAAGGCTGGATTTTCCCGTGCTGGTCTATGATGGCTTCGATTGTTTGAATCATGATGAGACCTCTATTCTGGTAAATTTCATTTTTACACGAAATAGGTAAAAACGCCAAGATCTTCTTGGCTACGAGCCATAGCAGTGGTTTAGGGTTATTCTTTGAGCATCGCGAGTATTTTCTCGGCGTTGCTCTTGAACTTGCTTTGCGGATATTTATCGATGATCGTCGAGAGATAGCCGATCGCGTCTACTTTAAGTTTCGCGGGGGCGTACTTTTCCTTTTCCTTCTCGGTCTTCATGTCGATCTTTTGCTTGCCCTTATTCTCGGACAAATAATAGCTGCTCATCCCGGCGTAGTAGAGGAATTCGTCGATCTTGGAAAAGTCGGGATAAGCCGCGTAGGTCTCCTCGAACCGCAGCAGCACGCCTTTGTAAGCCTTCTTAAGCTCAAACGCCTGCCGCGCCACATCCAAATTGTGCTTCGCGTCAATCTCGAGCAACGGATCACGCTCGATCGCCGGCACAACATTCCGCTGGGCAGTCGCGGCCGCAACAGCTACGAGCACGAAACCAACTGCAAACAATGAAGTGAGAAATCTGTGTTTCATAGAAGTAAAGATGACAAACGGGAGTCAAAAGTTGGCAGAGCATCTAGCGATTTTCGCTTAAGGCGTGGGATTATTTGCTCCGGGCGGTACGACCCAGACAACGACACGATCTAATTCAGATTCCGAGGTTACAAAAGTGGCCCGTGATGGATCGTCCTCAAATAGAATTCTAAGGGAATCTATTTTTTTCCGGATCAGCTTCTTCCGGTTGCCATAAACGACCAAATATATCTGAGAATATGTATCGTTTCTGTAATCTTCGAGTGCCCTTTCGATCAATCCGATTTTTC
>JBBRUA010000434.1:0-2672 GCA_038248245.1 Pyrinomonadales bacterium
GACCCACCCGCTCACGCAGGTGGTACTGACTTACCGACCGAAACCAGACCGTCCGCTCACGAAGGTGTACTGACTTGGCAGATATGCATTTACGAAGCGAACAGCGTCACGGATGGCATGTTTGAGTATTGGCCGACGATCTTGTTCTTTTTGAGGAAGATCGCACGCATCTGGCCGCCCTCGGGGACGCCCATCACCGCAGGTTGAATGTAAAAAGTCTCAGGCAAACTGGTCAAAAACGCCACGACCGTCCACGTTTCCTCGCCCTTGCGCCGATACTCGACCCGCAAAGCGTCCATTCCCTGCATCTCACACGCGATCCTGACGCGATACCCGTCAACCGCGGTCACCTTCGGTATCGGTTTCAGCTCACCAAGCGGCTTTTTGACATGATTTGGCGAAAGGATGTTCAGCCCGGTACCAATACCGATGTTATAGCCGGACGAAGTCTTAATGCGACCGACGATCTTCCGGATCTCTAAGATCAAAGACGTCGACGTTCCGACCGGGGCAGGCAAACTTATGAATACCGGCACCGGCGAAAGTGGCTTCCTCGGCCTTTTGCCGCTGATCACACTATTACGCCACGCGGTTAGCGACTTGGAAAAGATCTTTGCGAATCCAGCTTGGTCCACCGCGTAAGAATACGCAGCCGCGATCTCCTGTATTCGATTAATTTCCGATGACGAAAGGCCAAGAGCGGCCCCATACTGAACTATCGACGTAGCGAAAACATTCAAAAACGACTTACGCTCCATCATCCCATACGGCAACCAGTCAATTCGCTTAGGCATATCACTATCTCTCCTATCTTTCTGAACCTATTCTAACTAAATGTAAGTAATCTATGCAAGAAAAAAGCATTCTGGGGATTGATGCGACCACCGCATCTTTAGATGCAATAACTCCATCTTAATATGTACTATCTACATCTACTGATTTAGTTTTAATATCTGTCGATGTTTTGGTTACATCGTTTGCTTTACGCATTATATCAAGCGATGTGACATTTTCATCTTTCGATTTAGAGGTTGCATATATAGATGTTTTTGTTACATCGACAGATGTATTTTTCACATCTACCATCAAATTGACAAACTTGTACAGTATACATCTGCAGTACGCTTCTAAATTGTTTTCGTTGTCCTTAGTTTACCTGCGGAGCCTCGATCTTGAGGTCTTTGGGGTCGTAGGTGTAAAGTGTGGCTTCGGTTTTGAGGCTGGTTGAGCCGTTTTCGGATGTTCGCTGACTAATTGAAGTGATCAGGCCTTCGCTGTTGACGAAGATCGAGAGGTCTGAGGTCCAAGGCATTTCGTTGGGGGAGGAAATTTCGCTCCGCGAGAGCACCGTGAACACCTTTTTGCCGATCTTCTTCACCTCCGAAGTTAACTTCATGGTCTTGTCGTTCTCGGCGTGCTGTTTGGGCGTCGTCACGACAGGTTTGCTGTCCGGCAGCGGCGTCGTTTTGAACCATTTGCCCGAAGAATTCTTCTTAAAACGCTCGCCTTTGATGATCACCCACTCCGTTTCGGACTTATTCCCTGCGACATCTTCCAAAAAATGCGAACGTTTGCGATCCGGCGGCATGAATTCCTCAGTGACCGTCGAATTTTCCACTATCTTACCGTTCTCAAAGCCGATGATCACCTTAACTTCACTCCGAACCCTCTTCTCCGAAGCCTCAAACGCCGCTCCCATCGCCTTCGAAAACTGCGCCGAAGTAATCTTCTTCACCTGCGCCGACGCTCCCAGCGAAAACAATCCGACAACAAACACCGCAAATAATAAACGAGCTTTCATAAGTAGTTACCTTTTCGGAGAAGCGACAAGAATACGACGTTTCATTATGTCTTTGTTGATATTAGTTCACGCAAATTCTACCGCGAACACACCGCCGACGGCAATCAAGCTCACGGTTTTCACCTGCAACTGTTCCGAAGAGTTCTGCTCAGTAAAACTAATTTCTCATTGCCTCTCCCGCGTTTTGACATTCGATGCGGTCAATTGTATTCTCCACTTTCCGTTATCAATAAACCAAAGGAGACTTTACGTGAAAACTAAACTTTTTACTTTTCTTACGCTAGCCGTTTTTGCATCAGCCTGCAGCTTTTCGACAGCGAGCATGAGCAGTTTCAAGACCTCGAAAGACAAAGAGGGCAAGACCGAAGCGACGACCTTTAAGGCCGGCGAAACAATCTACGCAAACGCTGTCATAACCGGCAGCATGAGCAAAACGACGACCAAGATATCGATGACCGACCCGAGCGGTAAGCCCGTGACCGGCAGCGAAGTCAAGATCGACTTACCGAGCAGCGGCACCGCGGCTTACTCGCTGCCTTTACCTGCCGGTGCTCCGAGTGGCAAATACACCATCGTAGCCGATTTCATGGACGATAAAGGCGAGAAGAAAGATTCGAAATCAGTCGCCATCACCATCGAAGGTGCCCCGGCCCCCGCCGCAGCCCCAGCCACTGACGAAAAAGACGCTGACAAAGACGACGATAATTAATCTTAAAGTTAAGTCACAATTGAAAAGAGCACGCAGCCCAAAGCCGCGTGCTCTTTCTCTTTATCGAAGCGATTCTATGTCGCCGGTAAGCGTCTCGATGGAACCGCAAAACCTTACTTGATCGGCGCCTCGATCTTAATGTTCGGATCGTATTCGTAGGTA
>JBBRUA010000435.1:0-2669 GCA_038248245.1 Pyrinomonadales bacterium
AGTTCAACCTGGCGGATGCCCGCGACACAAAGGTCTTTGCGATCGGCGTCGTCTTGACCATCACAGCCCTTATCGTGATCGGAATCCTAAGCCGAAAAGCCCTCGAACGCGTAACTCTCTCAGAAGCAGACGGTGTGTAATGCCGGTACTATTCCCATTCGATAGTGCCGGGCGGTTTTGAGGTGATGTCGTAGACGACTCGGTTGACGCCGCGGACTTCGCTGGTGATGCGGGATGAGACGGCGGCGAGGAAATCGTGAGGCAGGCGAGCCCAGTCGGCGGTCATGCCGTCGGTGGAGGTGACGGCGCGTAGGGCGACGGTTTTTTCGTAGGTGCGGAAATCGCCCATGACGCCGACGGACTGGATCGGCAGCAGTACGGCGAACGCCTGCCAGACCTCGTTGTAGAGATCAAAATTTTTCAGCTCTTCGATAAAAATACGGTCGGCCTTTTGCAGTAACTCAACTTTTTCGGGCGTGATATCGCCGAGAATTCGCACCGCCAGTCCGGGGCCGGGGAACGGATGTCTTTGCAGAATCTCGTCCGGGATCTCAAGATCTTTGCCGATGAGGCGCACTTCGTCTTTGAAGAGTTCACGGAGCGGTTCGATCAGTTTCAGATCCATTTTCTCGGGCAGTCCGCCGACGTTGTGATGCGATTTGATCGTCACCGACGAGCCTCGAAGCGAGACCGACTCGATCACGTCCGGGTAGAGCGTTCCCTGCACCAGCCATTTTACATTACCGATCTTCTTGGCCTCGGCGTCGAAAACGTCAATGAACTTGGCTCCGATCGCTTTGCGCTTGAGTTCCGGATCGACCACATCTTTTAGCACCGAGTAGAAATCAGAGGACGCATCGACCCCGATCACATTTAGCTGCAGGTGCTCCTTGTAGAGTTTGAGCGTATCTTCGAACTCATCGGCGCGCAGTAGGCCGTTATTGACGAAAATGCACGTCTGGCGCTCACCGATCGCTTCGTGAACCAGCACCGCCGCCACTGTCGAATCGACGCCGCCCGACAGTCCGCAGACGACGTTGCCATCGGGGCCGACGATCGCGCGGATCTTCTCGATCTCCTCTTTTATGAACTGCGCGGGCGTCCAGTCGCCCTTGCAGTCGCAGATGTTGAACAGAAAATTTCGGATTATTTCTTTACCAAGCGGCGTGTGACTGACCTCGGGATGAAACTGTACGCAATAAATACCGCGTTCCGGATTTTCGATCGCGGTAACGACATCGCCGGTTGTCGCGGTCGTCTCGAAACCATCGGGCAGCCGTGTTACATGATCACCGTGGCTCATCCAGACGTCGAGTTCGAAAGGCAGTTCATTAAATAGAGCAGTTGCCCCGCTAAGCACCTTTAGCTTCGCATGGCCATATTCGCGGCGTGCGGCCGGTTCGCTTGCACCGCCGAGGTCAACGGCGACGAGCTGCATACCGTAACAAATACCGAGTATCGGAACATTGAGCTTGTCATAAAACCCGTCTTCGACCCGCGGAGCGTCCTCGTCAGTCACGCTCGACGGCCCGCCCGACAAGATCACGCCCTTCGGCTGCTTCGCCGCGATCGCGTCGGCCGACAGATGAAATGGATGTATCTCGCAATAAACGCCCTGCTCCCGCACCCGCCGTGCGATCAACTGCGTATATTGCGAGCCAAAGTCGAGGATTATTATGGTTTCGTGGTTCAAGATGAGGCGTCTCCTGGCGTTATGTAAAAACAGGATTATACGCTCTCCGCAAGGGATTTTCAGAATCCGCCTAGCGAGTGGCGAAATTTGGATCTAGATTGAAACTTGGTTTGGAATCTCAACGAATGAAATATAGAAATGGCTGATGCTGCTCCTCGCCAACGGATTTTAGGCAATTCATTGTAAAGGCGATCGTTAGCAGAGCCTCTGCCTGAAACAATTTACTGCGGGAAAACGTGATTTTGATACAGTAGTAGAGACAGCAGGAAGATCTATTCAGCAAATGAAAATACTCGTCACAGGTGCCACTGGTTACATCGGCGGTCGGCTTATTCCGATACTTTTGCAAAAAGGATACAGCGTCCGGGCACTGGTGCGTGAACCGCGGCGTCTGCGTGGAAAGAAATGGTTTCCGCAAGTTGAAGTTGTCGAAGGAGATCTAGCTGACGTAGATTCGATCGAACGCGCGATAGAAGGTTGCGATGCCGCTTATTTTCTTGTTCATGCGATGTATTCGGGCGATGATTTCGCCGAAAAGGAGCGGCGATATGCCGAAAATTTCGCCAGAGCAACCAAGCATTTGCAAAAGGTGATCTATCTCGGCGGACTTCTGCCCGAAGGCCAAAACACAAGCGAACATCTGGCGAGCCGAGCCGAGGTCGGGGAAATTCTGCGTGGCAATGCTAATGTTACCGAGTTTCGGGCAGGCCCGATCATCGGTTCGGGCTCGGCTTCGTTTGAAATGGTGCGGTATTTAACCGAGCGCATTCCGGTGATGGTCGTCCCGCGTTGGGTAAAAAACGAAGTTCAGCCGATCGCGGTGCGAAACGTCATTCAGTATTTGGTTGCCGGACTCGAAAAAGAACCGCTCGGCGTGGTTGATATCGGTGCAGATGTCTTGCCTTTTCGCGGAATGATGGAGATCTTTGCCGAAGTTCGCGGTTTGAAACGCATAATTATTCCCGTGCCGGTTCTG
>JBBRUA010000436.1:0-2667 GCA_038248245.1 Pyrinomonadales bacterium
TGCATTCGCCCAAACATTCGAACAGCTATACGCCGACCGCGAGACGGACGAATTCGAATTCAACTGGCGTCAACCGTTCCCTTACGAGGCCTTTGAAGAGTTTAATGGTCAGATTCAACTTTTGAATGAACAGAAACGAGATTAAGGCAACAATACTGGACTTCTTCGAGGTTATTGAGGGCGGTTTGCAGGCTGAGGATCGGGAAGTCAAATTAACGCGGGTTCTCGATGAGTTGGCAATGCCGTTCACTTCGCGGAATACCCATTTGATGCGAGCGAATTCCCGGATGCGGTCGTTCGTGAATACGGGGAAATTCGTGAGATTGTCTCCAAGAACTTTCCTGATCTCGGTTATTACAATGGTGCTCTTGAGATCGCGGACAAAATAGCTGAAAGCGAAAATGGTGTTGGTGACGCGATAGATGATATTTGTGACATCGCCGGCGATTTAGAGGAGGTTCTCTGGTGCTGGGAAAACACAAGTGTCGATGACGCGCTTTGGCATTTCAAATTTAGCTTCGATTCTCATTGGGGAAAACATTTAAGAGATTTACAACTTTACCTTTATGCCAAAGCTCATGGTTGGTAGTTGGGGTTATTAATGAAAGAAAAGTTACTAGACCTATTGGCATGTCCGATCTGCGGCGGGGATATTTTGCTGGCGTACGCGAGCAAATATGACGGCAAGGAGATAATGGACGGCGTTTTGACCTGCCAAAAATGTGATCGCGAATTCAAGGTTGTGCGGGGCGTACCACGTTTTGTGGATCTGTCTAAGATCGAGGAAGACAAGGCCGCGACCGCTGAGAATTTCGGCTGGCAATGGACGAATTTTACGCAGGAAGATCTGAAGTATAACGACCAATTCCTCGGATGGCTGCAGCCGGTCAAAAAAGAGTTCTTTGAAGGCAAGGTCATTTTAGAAGGCGGTTGCGGTAAAGGCCGGCACACAAAACTCGCCGCCGAGTGGAGAGCAACAGAGGTAGTCGGGATCGATCTCGGCGACGGCGTCGAGTCAGCATTCGCGTTGACCCGCCATTTGCCGAATGCACACATCATCCAGTGCGATATTTTCAAGCTGCCGCTAAAAAAGGCTTTCGATTACGCGTTCAGCGTTGGCGTTCTACATCACACGCCCGATCCGAAAAAGGCATTTGTCTCGCTCGCGTCAAAGGTAAAAAAAGGCGGCCACATTTCGGCCTGGATCTATGGTGCCGAGAACAACGAATGGATAACGAACTACGTCGATCCGGTCCGCACCGGATTTACGTCACAGATCAGCCAGCCGATGTTGTATCAATTGTCCAAGCTGCCGACGCTCAGCGTCTTTCTGACCACCAAACTCGTCTATCGCCCGATCAACGCCATCTCAAAACCCATCGCCAATCGCCTGTTCTACAACGAATACCTAAATCATCTCGGCTCATTCGGCTGGCGCGAGCAGCACAACATCGTCTTCGACCACCTCGTCGCCCCAACGGCTTTTTACATCGGCAAAGCTGATTTTCAAAGTTGGTGGGACGAGATAAAGGCAGAAAATGTAGAGATCACGTGGCATAATGAGAATAGCTGGTGCGGATTTGGCAGATTATGAGAATCGGAATTTTAGCCTTTTTCGGTTTTTTATTCTCTGTCCTTATATCGTCATATCTGCATGATTTGATTTTGAAAATCATGTATGAAAGTTATCGTAGGGAATGGGAAAAGATCGGACGTCCTCTAGGAATTCTATTTTTTAATCCCGACGGATTTTTGGCAAGATTTGACATCCGTCGGTGGAGAGCAACTCACACATTTCAATATAGGTTGCTATTCTGTGCTCCATTCTGGATCCATGATGATGTTGAAGGTAAACGATTGCTTTGGATCTATCGATTTATTAGCACTTTAGGAATTCTTTCTTTTTTGGCGTTTTTCGTCTATGGAGTCTAAGAAATTTATGAAATTCGAGAAAGACATCGACAAAAAATACCGAACATCAATCGAATATGCGTTCGCGACGATCGTTGCGAAGGGCAATGATTTTCATCGGAAGATGATGAAAGCGATCATTGCGTCGGAGATGCTTGTACGTGTGCAGCCGGTGAGTGAGATAAACGCTTCGGGAATTACGGGGCTGATAAGCCCGGTCAAGACGAACTACAGGCTTTTGTCCGAACGGATGAATCTGCGCGAAGCTTTGGCTGAGATATACATTTCGATTGCCGAAGAAACCATCGACACCGGCGGCCAACGCGGCTGCGAAGGGACATTTGTCCACGAGGGCCGTCATGCATACGACTTTGCACAGGCGCTTGAAAGCATGTCGAACGCCGACATGAATCCAATCGGCGTTTTTAACCCGACGCTATACGAACTTGAGTGGGAAGCTCACAAAACCGCGGGTGATTACATGCTCTGCATCGACACGCCGGAATACACCGACGAAGGTCTGCAGCTAATGATCCTTTGCACAGCAGACGGCGGCGGCTGCACGGTAAGCGAAGATGGGATAAAACAGCGTCTGCGTGACAGCTACGGCCTGGATCTGGTGGGTAACCCGGGCAGTCTCGCTACCGAGATGATGGGCATCGTTGTCTGATCTCTCGCATATTGGGTGTGGTAAGAACGGGGCTGTCTGAAAAGGCGGCCTCTTTTTTGGCGCAAAAATGGGATAGGTGGTTTAAA
>JBBRUA010000437.1:0-2666 GCA_038248245.1 Pyrinomonadales bacterium
CCGTATGTCGATAGCGTTTGGGATGTTGTGCACACGTTTATCCGCGTACCGGCTGGTGCGGTGGTGGCGTACGCTGCAACCAATCAGCTCGATGCGAGCGTGTACATTCCGGCGGCTCTCGTTGGCGGCGGATTGGCTTTTGGTTCGCATGGTACAAAGACCGCTCTCAGAGTCGGTGCGAACCTTTCGCCGGAACCGGTGTCTAATTGGGTTCTGTCGATAATCGAGGATGCTATAGCTTTCGTCGGCACGTTGCTGGCCGTTTTCGCTCCTTTTATCATCGCCGGTGTCTTGGCCCTGTTCGTTGTCCTGTTCTGCTGGTTCTTTCCAAAGCTGATAAGGCTTTTCCTCCGATTATTTCGAGCAGTGATGTCATTTTTTCAAGGCAAAGGCTTTCAGGATGTGGCCGCTCGATAGTTAATTCATATCAAATCAATGGAATTTGGATTTCAAATCTTAGCGGTGATCCTTGCTGGAATCGCCGCTTATTTTTATTGGAGCGGCAATAGCGACGGCTCACTCGTCGCCGGGATCTTTGCGTCATGTAGTTTCTTTATTTCCTATCGGTTTCGCATCAAAACCCGAATCGATGCTCGAAAAGCAGACACTAATATTTCAGCCGACGAGGAAAATTAGCATTTATGTCGAGAATAGTTTTGGCGACAACGGGTTCGTTCGGAGATCTACATCCGATGATCGCCTTGGCGATCGAACTGAGAAAACGTGGCCATTCATGTCTGATCAGTTCTTGGGAAGGTTACCGGGAAAAGGTCATTGATCTTGGATTTGAATTCCATGCATTAAGGCCTAACGCCGACCCAACCGATCGCGAGCTTATCCGCAAAACCATGGACGCGGTGAACGGCACGGAAGTGGTTATCAAAGAGATAATTTTCCCGAGCCTTCGCGAAATGTATGACGACCTGCTCTCGGCGTGCGACGGAGCGGACGTCATCATTACCGGCGAACTTACATACGCCGTAGCATCTGTTGCAGAGAAAACTGGCATCAAATGGATCTCAACCAGTCTCGCGCCGATCTCGATGTTTTCGTTTGAAGATCCGAGTATTTACCCTGGTTTTCAATGGCTGGAAATTCTGCGGTCCATGCCCGCGTTTGTTAACCGAGCATTATTTTCGCTCGTGCGGATGACGATAAGCGACTGGTACGCTCCATACAAAGCCTTTCGGAGAGATCTAGGGCTTTCAGAGGATCACGACCCAATATTTGATGATAAGTTTTCGAAATTGCTTCATCTAGTAATGTTCTCAAAGGCTCTCGGCAGGCCGCAATCGGATTGGCCGACTTCGTCGCTACAGGCGGGAGCCTGCTTTTATGACGAGGCGGATGCCGGCAGTTTGGACGCTGATCTTGTGACGTTTCTTGAGGCGGGCGAGCCGCCAATCGTTTTCACCCTAGGAACTGCGGCAGTTTTGGATGCGGGTGATTTTTTCGACGAGAGTGCAAAGGCCGCGAAACTCCTCGGGCGGCGGGCAATATTGCTTTATGGCCGGGAGAATGAGTTGCCGAAAGGCCTGGACGAGAGCATCGTTGCCTTTCAATACGTTCCATATGCACAGGTTTTTGCGAAGTCGGCGTGCGTCGTTCATCAGGGCGGCGTTGGGACGACCTCCCAGGTTCTGCGTGCGGGTGTCCCCCATTTGATAATGCCGTATAGCCACGACCAGCCCGACAATGCGGCAAGATGCCGGCGTGCAGGAGTTGCCGAGGTCATAAGCCGTGACAGCTATAACGCCAATTCGGCCGCGACAGCGTTGAAAGGGATATTTAGCGACATTGAATACCGTGAGAATGCTAACCAGCTAAAGCGAGTCGTTGATTCCGAAAACGGCACCGAGACCGCCTGCGATGCGATCGAACTTATTTTGCGGAAATGACGCTGACAGATAAGATATAGCTGTGGGAAGTATCGACGAACTTTCAGAGATAACCGCCAGGGGTTACAAAACCTTGATTTTACGCGACGAACGCGACGGTGCGATTTCCGCATCAAATCGATCTTTATGAATATGTCCATCACAAAAATTCCCCTAAAATTCATTACATTCGCATCAATTGTATTCGCGTTTTGCACTTTTTCGTACGCCCAAATGGCACGCAAGCCGACGCCGACCCGCGAACCGGCCGGAGTGATGGCCAAAAAGCCGGATTCGAATAAGAATTCGCTGCCGAAATTAACGTCGCGCAAAGAGTTCGACTCGATCGGCCGCGTTTATCATCGCGGAACGCCATACGCGATGCCGCACGCAATGTTCGTCATCGATCGTAAGAGCAGCAACAAGATCTACTTCGTAAATTCGCAGAAATATCGTTTTCACAAAGACTTTCTGCTCGCGAATTATCTTGTTCCTCGGGGATCTGAGTTATTCAAGCCGATCTACATCGATCAGGATCGCCGTTTTATCGTCGGAACGATCGCATGGCAGGGACCGGTCGAGAAATTCACGTGGGAGCTTTGGGAAGGCGACATGGCGTCGGCCGAAATGATAAAAGTTGCAAACACTACTATAAATAAAGGTTTCTTCCAAAAGGTTTTTTACAAACCGAACTCGATCCGGCAGGAAGATGTCTCGGCTGACATCGGAATCGACCGCATCCTTCAGGACGAACTGAACCGCAACCAGGCATACCTCGCCCTCAATACG
>JBBRUA010000438.1:0-2640 GCA_038248245.1 Pyrinomonadales bacterium
ATCAAACGATGAAAATGATGCGTTCCCTGTTCACGCGTTGGTGAGTAGCGGCCGTGTGAATAGAAGCGAGAACGAATTCCTTTCTGAACGCTTTCGACGACGGCTTCGTCTTCCATTTCGACCGTATGTAGATCGGCACCAGCACCTTTTTCGAGCAATGTTTCATCACGGACGTAAGTTAGGAACTCAACGACGGTTTTGGTCGGCGTGATCGGACGCACGACGTTCACAGATATTCCCCACGGATAAAAGTTGAACATCAAATTCGGGAAAATGAAGAGGTAACGTGCTGCAACTTCCGCTTCCGAACCGGGAACTCCAGCAGTCGCGTTTGCTCTGACATCGGAGTAACCCGTTTGCAGGCTCGAATATCGGAATGTCTCGGTCGTATAGCTTCCGTAATCGACTACCTCATTAAGGCCATGATGAACGTATGGAATGTGAAATCCCTCGAGATAATTTTCGCAATACAATGCCCAATGAGCATTGACCTCGTATTCACGCGTCGCCGTCAGCCGCAATCCCTCAGGTTCGACGTCTTCTAGGCGTGCGGCCGCGCCGTTTACGAACGACTCGAATGTGTCGACCGGATCGATCGACGCGAACAAAAAGCCCTGCTGTTCCGCAAATGGCAGGTTCTGCAAATTATCGGACTCGCACGGAAAATCCTCGACGTCCTCAAATTCGGGCATCGAGATACATTTTCCGTCAAGCAGAAATCGGCGGCCGTGATATGAACAACGGATCAGATCGGCGTTGCACGGCTCCTCAACCAATATCTTTCCGCGATGGGTACAAACATTCGAGAGGCACGAAAACGATTCAGACGACTTGACGATCAAGACAGGTTCATCGAGAAACCCCGGCAGGATCGTAACCGGTTTAAGCACCTCTACCTCGTCCGTCTTTCCGAGAAACTGCCACGTTCGGGCAAAGATCTTATCTTTCGAAAGCTCAAAATAACGCTCGTCGGTATAGAAATCCGACGATAGAGTCTTTGCCTTTCGAATGTCCGGGTCTATCTCAAAAATAGGCATCATTACTCTTTGTAAAGCAGGTAAGCCGGTTTCTCTTCGGAACGAAAAAATCCTCGCACGATAAATCCCTTTGCGAACGCCAACTGAAATTCCCGGCGTATACGGAGTTGTTCCGCCAGTGCTGCTATCGGATCGGCCGCGACTAATCCGAGCCAGTCGGGCATTATCTCAATAACCGCTTCGGGCTCCTGAGTTTCGGTGAATTTTTCACCTGCAACCAGAGACTCAACCTTTCGCCCTTCAAGCGGCCACTCGGCGAACAAGCGGTCGCTGGCAAGTCCAAAACCTGATTCCTCCGCGGCAAGTTCGGTTCCGTAATCTATTCCGTAAAAATTCTCCTGATATTCGCGGATGTCGGCTCCGAGTTTTTCGAGATTAAAATACGCGTTCCGTGCCTTTACCGGCTCGAAGGTCCACTTTATATATTTCACGCCTTGGCTGAGAGCCTTGGTCCGCTGGGCCCATTTCAGCTTTCCGCCGATCCCGTGGCTCTGATATTCGGCCCGAACGCCGGTCATGTGAGAATAGAAAGCCTGCTCGCCACGCAAAAAAGCTGGGACACTCAGTACGAATCCGGCCAAACGGTCGCCGTCATAGGCACCGAGCGTGAAACCGCCGGCATTTTTTGTCACGACAAAATGCCTTACCGGCGACAGTTCGACCTCCGGTAATTCGAATACTTCGCGTTGCAGTTTGACGCACTCCGCGAGCTGTTCCAGCGTTAGACATTCTCTGATTTCGATTTCATTTCCCATTGAAAAATAATAGCCGTTTCGATTTCATCAAATGCTATCAAATAGCTTTCTAAAACGCGAAAATTAAGGCTTAACTTTTGGTGACGATATTTGTTATGATTAAAAGGTCTTCTCCCTTCCTGGTTTTAGCAAAAATGACCCCTCAAACCGAACTCGAATTAAAAGGGAATTTTCTCGCCCATCCATTCGCCGAACTCGTCACCGAGATCTCGCACGCGAAATTATCGGGCAGTCTCCGCCTATCGAATAAAGATCAGAAATGCATTCTTTATTTCACTCACGGCCGTTTGCCGTTCGCCGTTTCTAACGCCCGGTCGTCGCGACTTTTCGACATTTTGGTTCGCCGAAACCGGCTGACGCGCGAGGATCTCGCGCCGATACCCAATTTTGCCAGCGATTTCGAACTCACAGCTTACCTACAAAAAACGAATTTCTTAACGAAATCGGATTCGGATCAGCTTTTCACCGACCAGATCGAGGGAATCGTGGTCGATATTCTCGGCTGGCCGGAGGGCGAATGGAGTTTTGACTCTCTCGCCCGGATCAGAGACGGCCTCGCTTTCAATGTAAACACAGCGAAGATTCTCGTCGAGTACGCCCGATGCTTGAGCGTCGATACAGTTCTCGGACGTTTTCGCAGCGTCGCCGAAGCATTTGAGCGTTCGGAATCGTTCGGCGAAAACGTAAATCTCGGCACAGACGAATTACACGTTTTGACGCGGTTCAGCGACCACTCGATGAAGGCCGGCGAACTCGCGGCCAGAGCAGAAATAAGCGAAGCATTAGCGTTCAAAGCTCTTTACACGCTGTGGCTCGGCGGCCTTGTGATCCGCAAGGATTGGAATGCC
>JBBRUA010000439.1:0-2619 GCA_038248245.1 Pyrinomonadales bacterium
AAAGATCGCGGGCCTTGAAGTTCTGCGTATCGTCAACGAACCGACCGCGGCCGCTCTGGCGTACGGTCTGGACAAGAAAAAAGACGAGATCATCGCGGTTTTTGACTTCGGCGGCGGTACATTTGATATCTCGGTGCTCGAGGTTGGCGAAGGCGTAGTCGAGGTAAAATCGACCAACGGCGACACGCACCTCGGCGGAGGCGATGTTGACGAGGTTCTCGTTAGCTGGATCATTGACGAGTTCAAAAAAGACCAGGGGATCGACCTGCACAACGATAAAATGGCCCTTCAGAGGCTGAAAGAGTCGGCTGAAAAGGCAAAGGTCGAGCTTTCAAGCGCGATGGAAACGGAGATCAACCTCCCATTCATCACGGCTGATGCGAGCGGTCCGAAGCACCTTGTGATGAAGCTCACGCGTTCGAAATTCGAACAGCTCGTCGAGCCGATCCTCAAAAAGCTGATGCCGCCGGTCCAACAGGCGATCAAGGACGCCGGCCTCGAACCCAAAGATATCGAAGAGATCGTCCTCGTTGGCGGTTCGACCCGTATCCCCAAGGTTCAGGAGATGGTCAAGGAATTCTTCGGTAAAGAGCCGAATAAATCAGTTAACCCGGACGAAGTTGTTGCTCTCGGAGCCGCAGTTCAGGCCGGAGTTCTGGGCGGCGAGAAAACGGACATTCTGCTCCTCGACGTTACCCCGCTGAGCCTCGGCATCGAGACCTTAGGCGGCGTTTCAACGGCGATGATCCAGAAGAATACGACGATTCCGACACGCAAATCGGAGGTTTTCTCAACTGCCTCGGACAATCAGACAAGTGTGGAGGTTCACGTGCTGCAGGGCGAACGCCCGATGGCGTCGGACAACAAAACGCTCGGTAAATTCCACCTCGTCGGCATCCCGCCGGCACCGCGTGGCGTGCCGCAGGTCGAGGTCACTTTTGACATTGACGCAAACGGCATCGTGAACGTGTCCGCGAAGGACGTCGGCACCGGCCGCGAGCAGAAGATCACCATCACCTCATCGTCGGGCCTCTCGAAGGAAGAGATCGACAAAATGATGAAGGATGCTGAGTCGCACGCGGGGGAAGACGAAAAGAAAAAGGCCGAGATCGAAGCCCGCAATCGTCTCGACGGTCTGATGTACAGTGTCGAAAAAACGTACAGCGAAAACAAGGACAAGCTCGACGAAGCGTCGTCAACTGAACTTGAAGCTGCGATCGCCGAAGCCAAAACTGCCCTAGCCGGCAGCGACGTCGACGCGATGAACACGGCATTCGACAGGATCCAAACGGCGTCGCATAAGTTGGCGGAGGTGCTTTACAGCCAGACGGCGACCCCCGAGGGTGAAGCCGGACCTGACACTCAAGCATCCTCAGCAACTGCTGGAGCCGATGGCGAGACCGCCTCTTCAACGGAAGACGACGGGGTCATCGATGCCGAATACGTTGACGTCGAAGAGCCAGCGAGCGACGACAAAAAATAGTCGTTCGTGTGTTATAAATAATGAGCGGCGGTGTGCATCTCGCCGCTCATTTTTAGAGTTATGACAGTTCAAATAGACATTGACGAACGCTTTTGGGCAGAGACTCAGAGTCTGGCTCGTGACTTAAACGTCGATTATCCAAAGCTTCTTGCGGATTTGGTTCGTAAAAGTCTATATGAGCTCAAGCGCAGACGGGATCGTGAACTATCGACCGAAGAGAAGATTCGACGGCTCCGTGAAAGCTACGAGAAATTCCCCGTCCAGGAAGACGAATTTTTTCTTGACGACGCAACGATAGAAGAAGTTTGGAAAGACCTATGATCCGCGGCGATATCTGCTATTACACTTATCCGGAGCCGGATAAGCGGCGACCGGTGGTAGTCCTGACTAGGACGGACGCGATCGTTTTTCTGAATGATGTTACCGTCGCCCCCCTCACGACTGCCATTCGCGACAATGAAACATCAGTCTGGCTAGATGAATCGGACGGGGTTCGACAACCTTGCTCTATCAATTTAGACAGGGTTCAGACGGTTCCAAAAGGAAGACTTGGGAGCCCTGCCGCCCATTTTTCGGAAGACAAGATGGATGAGATACGCGAAGCGCTCATGTTCGCTTTTGGATACGAAGACTAAGTGGCCAAAAAAGATTATTACAACATTCTCGGCGTCAAAAAAGATGCGAAGGCGGACGAAATCAAAAAATCGTACCGTCGCTTGGCGCGCAAGCATCATCCGGATGTGAACCCGAACGACAAGACCTCGGAAGACAAGTTCAAAGAGGTGCAGGAGGCCTACGACATTCTGTCGGACGAAAAAAAGCGAAAGGTTTTCGATCGGTTTGGTTATTACGCCGACAATCTCGATGTGAATTCGCCGTTCTCGACAGGTTCGACCGGCGGCGGAGCGTCGCCGGGGTTTGATTACTCGGGGTTTGATTTTTCCACCGGGCCGACTAGTAGCGGTGGCGGATCTAGCTTTCGAGATATCTTTTCAGACCTGTTCAGCGGCGGTGGTGCTGGTGGTGGCGGAGCTAGGTCGCAGGCTGCGCCCGAACCTCCGCGAGCACTTCCCAAAAAAGGCCGTGATATCGAGATACCGTTGGCACTCAGTTTTGAGGAATCGTTCACCGGCCTT
>JBBRUA010000440.1:0-2606 GCA_038248245.1 Pyrinomonadales bacterium
CCAAGGATACTAAAGATGTTGATGGCGGACTGATCGTTCGCGAAACTTCGGGTCAGCCGACCGGCGTTTTTAAGGACGCGGCGATGAACTATTTCGTCGGGGCGATCCCGGTGCCGTCATTTGAACAAAAGATCGAATTTGTCGTCGCTGCGACTGAGCACGCCGCATCGCTGGGAGTTACGAGCGTTCAGGATATGTCGGCCGGAACGGACGTTGGTGTGTACCAGGAGCTTTCGCGGCAGGGACGGCTCAAAACTCGTGTTTACGGCTGTTCGCCTTTAGCCGATTACAAACGTTGGGAACAAACCGGCCTGCGTTACGCATTTGGGGACGCGATGGTGCGGGTCGGTTGTTTGAAAGGCTATGCGGACGGCAGCCTGGGCTCGACGACGGCGTGGCTGTTCGAACCGTACCTCGACGATCCTAAAACCACCGGACTTGCGGGTGAAGATATTCCAAAAACTCCCGGACTCGTTCTCGCGGCAGATAAAGCCGGTTTGCAGATCAATATTCATGCTATCGGCGACAAGGCGAACGCGACCGTTCTCGATATTTTCGAAAAGACCATCAAAGCGAATGGCGAACGAGATCGTCGATTTCGGATCGAACATGCGCAACATCTGCGGCAGGAAGAGATTAAACGTTTTGGTGCGCTCAAGGTTGTCGCCTCGATGCAGCCTGTTCATCTGATCGACGACGGCCGATGGGCGGGAAAACGTCTCGGCAATGACCGACTGACAGGAACTTACGCGTTTCGAACGCTGCTCGACACCGGCGGCGTCCTCGCTTTTGGTTCCGATTCGCCGGTCGCGTCGCTCAATCCTTTGTTCGGCATCTACGCCGCAGTAACTCGCCGAACAACGGACGATAGGCATCCTAATGGCTGGATCCCCGAACAAAAGATCACCGTCGACGAAGCCGTCCGAGCTTTCACCTACGGCTCGGCCTACGCGGAATTTCAAGAAAGCGTCAAAGGAACAGTTGAGATTGGGAAGCTGGCAGATTTCGTTGTTTTGTCTGAGGATATTTTTGTTATCGATCCACCCAAGATCGGTGACGCCAAAGTGCTCATGACTGTGCTCAACGGCAAGGTCATCTACGAAGCGAAGTGACCGGAGATAAATTTTGATATAATCGAAAATTAGAGGTAATTATGAAAAAAATATTGGTTTTGACAAGTTTGATATTGGCTTTTTCAATTGGTGCGTTTGCTCAGGAAAAAATGGGCGGGGCAACGCCGACTGAGGATGATAAGACGGCGGCGATACCGTCGGATGGTTATTTGAAGCGTGGTGCGGCGATCGGCAGTGCTAAGAAGGTTTCGCTCGCGAAGGTTTTGAAAAACCCGAGCAAGTATGAAGGCAAAACTGTCCGTGTCGAAGGCGTTATCGTGCGTTCGTGCAAGATGGAAGGCTGCTGGGCAGAGCTTGCCCCAACCGCCGATGGTCAGAGCGTTCGCGTCAAGATGAAGGACCACGCGTTCTTTATCCCGCTACAATCTGCCGGTGCCTTAGCTCGTGCCGAAGGCGTTTTCAGCGTCAAGAATCTGACAAAGGCCCAGGTCGATCACATGATCGAAGAAGACGGTGCCAAATTCGCTAACCGGAAAGCCGACGGAACGGTCAGCGAAATCTCATTCGAAGCAACGGGCATCGAGCTAAAGAAAGCGACGAAGTAGATCATTGATGGATACGAGGTCACTCGACCGTTATCGGTGGAGTGCTTCGAATCTTTTTTCCGGTATTAAGTTTTACCTATTGATGCCGAACTGGAGGTAATAAAATAATGCTTTGGAAAATCGTAATGATACTCGGAATATTGGGCACTCTGCTCGGTTTGATCGTGGCCGCTGTCTCGATCGCTCTCGTTCCGCTGACGAACGGACGCACCAGTATTGAAGAAGCGATGCTGGGATTTATTCCGGGCATATTAGTTCTCGTCGTTTCGTTTATTGTGTTCGTGATCGGACTGATCTTTGTGATCAAAGGACGAAAGGCAAAAGTCTAGCAGATCGGCCGCGTTGTTAACTTGAGAATGAAGCCGTTTTTAATCAGAGATATAAAGATCGACCCGCCGCTCATCCTGTCGCCGATGGCGGGAGTGACGGACTATACCTTTCGCCGTTTGATAAAGCGGCGGGGCGGTGTCGGTTTGGTTGTGTCTGAATTCATCTCGGTCGAGGGACTGACCCGCAACAATCCGAAGTCGAAGCGGCAGATGCGTTTCGACGAAGAAGAGCGACCTTATGCCGTACAGATCTTCGGCGGGAAGCCGGAACGCATGGCACTCGGCGCCGAAATGGCTCAGGAGGTCGGTGCTGACATACTGGATGTCAACTGCGGCTGTCCGGCGCCAAAGGTCGTAAAGAATGGCGGCGGCTCGGGACTGCTTCGCGATCTGCCGCAGCTTGAGCTAATCCTTAAAGAGATCAAGAAAACGATCACAATTCCGTTGACGCTAAAACTCCGGACTGGTTACTCCGACGCGTCAATAAACGTCGTCGAGGCCGCAAAAATGGCTGAGCAATGCGGCGTCGAACATATACAGGTTCACGGACGCACCCGCGAGCAGGGCTACAAAGGCCTTGCGAATTGGGATCTAATAAA